>CAMKHH010000379.1 GCA_946412445.1 uncultured Eubacterium sp. | reverse complement strand
GATGGAGATTCAGGGCGGGTGTTGTACGGAAAGCAGGTGGATGCAGGGATGGCCATGGCAAGCACAACTAAGATTATGACCTGTATTCTGGCTCTTGAACAGGGAGAGCTTACAACAGTTGTAACTGCATCGGATAAGGCGGCGGCAGCACCTAAGGTACACCTGGGAGTAAAGCAGGGACAGACATTTCTGATAGAGAATCTGTTATATGCATTGATGCTGGAATCTTTTAATGATGCAGCGATTATGATTGCAGAGGGAATTGGAGGATCAGTTGAGGGCTTTGCTGCGAAGATGAATGACAAAGCAAAGGAAATTGGATGTGCAGATACATATTTTGTAACACCCAACGGTCTGGATGCGGCGGATGCCGGTGGCTCTCATCATACAACAGCCCGCGATCTTGCCTTGATTATGAGGTACTGCATCACTCAGTCCCCGAAAAAAGAGGACTTCTTAAGAATTACCCAGACAGCATCACATAGCTTCTGGGATTGCGAAAATCAGGTGTTCTATAACTGTAATAATCATAATACCTTTCTTTCTATGATGGATGGGGCCTTAAGCGGGAAAACCGGATTTACGGCGAAAGCGGGATATTGTTATGTAGGTGCGTTGCAAAGAGATGGAAAGCTGCTGATTGTGAGCGTTCTGGCCTGTGGATGGCCGAATAACAAATCCTATAAGTGGTCGGATACAAGAAAACTAATGACCTATGGTCTGGAAAACTATCAATATAAGGACATCTATCAAACAGGGCTTCTGGATGCGCCTGTGCCTGTAGAAGACGGGCAATATGACGGAAGACTGGGGGTGGATGAAGCTTTCGGAGTTCTTACATATAAGGATGGGAAAGAGGCAGAAAATCCAAAACAAATGCTTTTAAAAGAGGAGGAGAGCGTGGAGATAAAGGCAGATATTCCTGAGAAGCTGCGGGCTCCGGTGAAAGCGGGAACGCAGGTGGGGAGCGTGAGTTACCTGCTGAATGGGAAGAAGCTTGTGGAGTACCCTGTGTTTCTTGAGAAGTCCGTGAAAAAGATTGACATAGCCTGGTGTATGAAGCGGGTGTTTTTACTGTTTTGCAATAAAGCTGAATAGGTTTTTAACTGAAAAGGGGGGCGGCAGGCCAGTAAAGCTGCCGCCCCCCTTTTTACATCTGCTATTTCTGGAAATCAGCCATATAATCTCCGTGTGCAGCTATAAGCTCATCACACATTTTCTTAATATCACCAATACTGAGTTCCGCTCCTGTATGAGGATCCATCATTGCAGCCTGGTAGATATACTGTCTGTCTTTTGTAACTGCAGCCTCGATGGTGAGCAGCTGTGGATTGATGTTGGACATATTCATGGCAGCAAGCTGAACCGGAAGCTTTCCTATATGACAGGGAGTAACTCCTTTTCCATCTACCAGACAGGGGACTTCCACACACGCATCTGAAGGAAGATTATCGATAAGCCCGGTATTTAATACATTACCGCCTATGGTATAAGGCTTATTGGTTAATACTGCTTCCATAATATAAGAAGCGTATTCAAGAGACCGTTCGTGGGTAATCTTTCCGTCTGCCAGAATATCAGCTTTTTCCTTGTTCCATCCTTCAATCTGATTAATACATCTTCTGGGATATTCATCCAGAGGAATGTTGTAATCGCTTATCAGTTCAGGATATTTGCTTTTGATAAAGAACGGGTTGTATTCGGCATTATGCTCACTGGATTCTGTGCAGTAATAGCCGAGGGTTTTGATATATTCGTAGCGAACCATATCGTTATGCTTTTCTTCCGCATTCTTTTTGGCTGCTCTTTCTTTGATTTCCGGATAAAGATCTTTGCCGTCTTTATCATGTATCTTCAAAAGCCATGCCATATGGTTGATACCGGCAATCAATTCCGTCCTTCCCTCCAGTTTATCCTCCATACCCACACCCTTCAGGAGTGTTTCGGAGCAGGTCTGGACGCTATGACACAGACCTACGGTTCTGATTTTTGTATAGCGCTGCATATAGCCTGACAGCATTGCCATAGGATTGGTATAGTTCATGAATAAGGTATCGGGGCAGACTTCTTCCATATCCTTTGCAAATCCGGCCATCACAGGTATTGTTCTCAAAGCCCGCATGATTCCGCCGATTCCTAAGGAGTCGGCAATTGTCTGTCTTAAGCCGTATTTTTTTGGAATCTCAAAATCAGTAATCGTACATGGGTCGTACCCCCCGACCTGAATTGCATTTACAACAAAATTGGCATTTCTCAAAGCATCCTTACGGTTTTCAATCCCCAGATAAGTTGTGATATGGGCTCGTCCGTTATTTACATTCTTGTTGATTGCATCCAGTATGATTTTAGAATCCGAGAGACGGTTCTGATCGATATCATAAAGAGCAATTTCACTGTCACGCAGCGCATCCGTACACATGCAGTCACCGAGTACATTTCTCGCAAATACAGTACTTCCGGCACCTAAAAAAGTAATTTTTATCATGAGATACCTCCTAATTGG
>CAMKHH010000378.1 GCA_946412445.1 uncultured Eubacterium sp. | reverse complement strand
GTACCTGACAAAGATGGAAAAAATAGAGATGTAGTTCTGGGATATGATGATATTAACGAATATCTGGAGGGGAGCTGTTTCTTTGGAGCTGTAATCGGACGCAGCGGCAATAGAATTGCGAATGCATCCTTTACATTGAACGGTGCAGAGTATCACCTGGCGGCCAATGAAAATGAAAACAATCTCCATAGTAATCCCCAGGGATATGAAAAAAGATTATGGTCTGCTGCAAATGTTACAGAACAGTCAATTACACTACATATGTTAAGCCCTGATCAGGATCAGGGCTTCCCGGGGAATTTTGAAATCTCAGTTACCTATACACTGACAGAGGATAATGGTGTGGAAATACATTACCATGGAGTCTGCGACCGGGATACGGTGGTGAATATGACGAATCACAGTTATTTTAATCTGGATGGCGAAGACAGCGGAGCATCTATAGAACAGCAGATGCTGACGCTTCATGCTGATGCCTATACTCCGGTAATTGATTCAAAATCAATCCCCACGGGAGAGATAGCATCCGTGAAGGGAACACCGATGGATTTTACTTCACCGAAGATGATTGGACAAGATATTGATGCGGATTTTGCTCAGCTGAAATACACAGGGGGTTATGACCATAATTTTGTGTTGAGAAATACCGGCGGGGTGAAAGAGATGGCAGTAGCCAGCAGTGAAAAGTCCGGAATACGTATGAGAGGATATACAGACTGTCCGGGTGTACAGTTCTATGCAGGAAACTTTATCACAGAGCAGAAAGGGAAAGGGGGTTCCCGCTATCAGAAACGCAGTGGCTTTTGTCTGGAATCACAGTTCTACCCCAACGCTGTGAATACACCTGAATTTCCGTCTCCTGTATTAAGAGCAGGGGAAGCATATGACTCCAGAACGATATATAAGTTTGAGGTCATGTCCGAACCGTAACCTGGCATGCGCCAGGTATTGACCAAGCCGAATATACATATAATAGAAACATGAAGATGAAATGGAGAAATATCATATTATTATTTTTATGTATTGCTGGCTTATTCTATACTGCTCGTATTCCGGGAAGTGTCAAGACTTCCGCAAATCATGTTAAAGCGGATATTCCTGTCCGGAAAGTGACGGAGAAGCAGAATCCGGCGCCTAAAGAGAATAATCCGGATGGGTCCGGCCAGAATACTGAAAATGCCATAGTGACGCCGGAGAATCAGAATATCGGAGATACAGGTGGGGATAATAAAAGCGTTCCGGAACAGACGATACGGGTTCTTATTAAAACACAGGATTTTTCCGGAGAATATCACCCTGATATTACGCTGATCTGTAACAGTAATACTACTGCTCAGGAGGGTCAGGTGAGCTTTCAGGCCGGGGAGACCATTCATCTGGACACTGCAAGTGACCTTTTTGACAGTGATGGGGCACTGAAATTGATTCCTGAAGATGAAAATGCCGGATTTACCATAACCTCCATCAAACGTGAACAGGGAATTCCCACGTATGAGGGAAAGCTTGAAATTTACCGCTCCGGGGAAGGATTGCTGCTGATTAATGTGCTGAGTCTGGAAACCTATCTCAAGTATGTGGTGCCCAGTGAGATGCCTGCAAGCTATGAGACGGAGGCATTGAAAGCTCAGTCTGTCTGTGCCCGGACTTATGCTTTGAAGCAGATACAAAACGGATCCTTACCGCAGAAGCATGCGGATGTGGATGACAGTGTATCGTTTCAGGTATACAATAATATTCCAAGGCAGAATTCGACAGATCAGGCAGTGGATTCTACAAAAAATATGGTGATGATGTGTAATGGGGAACCAATTACAGCTTACTTTTTTTCCACATCCTCCGGTTCAACCAGCACCAATGAGGTATGGGATGAAAATCCGGAACAGTATCTTCAATGTGTAAATACCGGTGATTTGGAGAGCTCAGAACCATGGTTCCGATGGAATGTTACACTGTCAATAGACTACCTCAATCATCAGATTGCCAAATACGAAATCGGTACTTTACAGGGGGTTATGATATTAAAGAAAAGTGCCGGAGGGGCAGTCGATGAATTGAAACTGGTGGGTAGTCAAGGAGAGAAAACCCTGGATAGTGAATATACAATCCGTCAGGTATTTTCCACAAAAGGGATACCGGTCAGCAGACAGGACGGAACTACAACCACAGAAATGAATCTGATGCCCAGTGCATATTTTACCTGTACACCAATATATGAGGAGAACCAGGTGACAGGATATCATTTTGAGGGCGGCGGTTATGGCCATGGTGTGGGCATGAGTCAGAATGGTGCTAATCATCTTGCGGCCCAGGGAAAGACATGGCAGGAAATCCTGAGCTATTTTTATAAGGAAATTGACCTGTGTCCGATTGTATGATATGATTTCAAAAAAGAATTGCCGGGAGGGGCATTGGATGAAGAAACTGATAAAAGATGTTCTGGGATTCATGAACAGAATGAACGAAGATAATGTTGGGGCGTTTGCGGCACAGGCGGCGTTCTTTATTT
>CAMKHH010000377.1 GCA_946412445.1 uncultured Eubacterium sp. | reverse complement strand
GATTTTTATCGTTTATCGAATATATAGATGCTGAAAAATGACACAATGTCTCCATTCCACTGGATTTCCATATCACAGCGCTTCGCCATCTTCTGAGCATCAATACAATACGCCGATAAACATGAAAATCGCATCTCTTCCTTAATACATGGTTTGTCTTTTTTCGACATACACTCCTCGCAATAATTGCAAGGGCCACACATCACTGGAAATCCATCCATCTGCAGCCCTGCATCTTTCAGGAAATTCATGGCTTTCAGAGTCATTTGGGTATGCTTCTTCTTAACTTTTTTCGTCTCGCTTTCATCGAAGATATTTTCCACGGGTGTTCTTGACTGGAATACAATAGCCCTGGCATATTTCAATACCCGGTTCTCCATCTCCTCCGGTGTTCCACAGTAGGGCGGACATCCATAATTTGTTCCATAGTTTCCGCAATCATTCTTCTCACAGAAAATACGAAACTCCGGAACAAACACCAGATCATCTGTGGGAATTACCACTGCTTTTACGAACCCAGTTTCTTGTGCAATATTGTTGATCCTTCCTTCATCCATAATTTTCTCCTTTTCTATAGGCAACGGCAACAGTCAGTCATCTTCCATATCTAAAATCTGTCCGACTATTTTCCTCCGAATGTCTCTTGTATCTCCCATCGCTTTCCGGCTTTCTCCAAAAAAACCTCTCCATAGGCTTTCCTCTGCCTCTCCTGCCTCTCTGCTGTCAAGCATCCCCCAGAGCTTTTCATCCTGGAGATGTCCTTCTAAGATTGACCATGCAGCTATATGAGGATCTCTTGCCCATCTTTCTGCCTGGCTTTTAAAATGCATTCTATTTCCTGGCTCTGTCAGTTTCTGTTCCAGAGCAAATTCCCAGAGCTGGCTTTCATCAATTCCATGACGGCGAAGCCTGCGGAACGCATCTTTCTGAAGCCCGGCTCCCACACCGGTTTGCCGGTACAAAGCCTCTTTCACTGCCTCTTTTACGGTGCAGCCAATTAATTCCCCCAGCTTGCAGTGTTTTCCAGCCTCTGTCAGGTGCATCTGGGACTCTGAGTTGGAAACAAGAATTGTGCCATCCGTCCCTGAACCCGTAGCAATTCCGCAGGAATAACGGCTGTCGATGGATAGCTCTTGTATGGCTGCCGTCTTGGCCTCCGTACAGGTAACCAGGGCACGTTCCAAAGCCCCGTCGGTAAGTGCGGCATTGATAAAAAGCATAATATTGATTGTACCGAGCTTCTCTTGCGGAGGCTGCTTTTGAACTTCCTTCTCCGTCTCCTGATTATTTTCGGGCAGAGCCTCCCGCCAGATTCCTGCTTCTTCCTGCCAAAGTGCCGGGTCACCTGCCCTGCCTCCATTTTTCTCGATACCTCCTGTGACAATTGCTGTAACTGCCAGCTTTTCATATTGCCGGGAAGAAACTGCTGCATGCTTCATATCAGCCGCTGTCATCATTCCCGTTGAAACATCTCCGGAAACCCCTAACAGAGAAAATGACTCATGCCGCAGATGCCTCTCATAAGTACCGCCTTTCAATACGATTTCACTGCCATCCTCCGGCTTTCCATCCAGATTAAATACAGCTCTCAGATTGTTATGTAGTCCGCCATTTAAAGCGGAGGTACTCAAAACCTTTCTCATTCCGTTAAAATAAACCACAATATAGTTTTTTCCAACTTTCAGGCAGTCTTTTTCAATTAATACTGCGTTGTTCTGTATCCTGTTTTTATTTACATCCATCTCTTCATATACGTCCTATTTGCCTTCAGGCTTTCCGTCTTATAATATCCTTATTCTATCATTCGGAGATTCATGCGGTCAACTCTCATTTGCCGGGGGCCGCTTTATCTTCTCCTGTCGGAAGCTCTGGCAATCCTGCAATTGATGTCAGCAAGGATAATATACCTGCCAGTGCAGATGTGGATGCAACCACTGGCCACTTTACCCCATCCATAACAGTTGTTGTCCCAATTGTTGCAATTGCCGTCTGTGCAGCGGTCTTGACGGCCCTTATACCTGCTCTTTTTATCCACTCAGTCCAATACTCTTTATCCCTCACTTTTTCTCCTCTCCCCTTTCCAGGTCTTCAATGCGGTGATTAGCCACTTTGATTTTCTCCTCCAGAATATACGTCCGTTCTATTATATTATTATGTTTATCCACCTGCTTTGCCAATTCTGACAGCTTATAATCAATCAACGCGGCTGTCTCCTCATTGGCTTCCTTCACACGTTTTCTCTGGCATGCATTATTAATCATGCATACAATAATAGCGACTATACCTGTTATCAATGCTTCTGCCAACATTCACCACCCCATCCTTTTGCGACACATTTTGTATGTACTCACTATATCATATGACACATTACGTGTCAATTCTTTTTAGGCAAGTATTTAGAAGCTATTTATGACACACAGCCCTGTCCTTTTCCACCTGATGTATCTTACTGCTGATTGCAAGCTTTGACATCTGATACTTTTTTCCAGCAGCTAATTTAATACATAATCATCATTTT
>CAMKHH010000376.1 GCA_946412445.1 uncultured Eubacterium sp. | reverse complement strand
CCTCCCGGTGCGGCACATAAATCCAGAACCTTATCACCCGGTTCTACCGGAAGTCTGCTGGCAGGTGTCATAGCACTGGGCTCCTGCATATAGTAAAGTCCTGCATAGTAATGAGGATGCTTAGCCGGAGCACATGCATCCTCATAATAATAACCATTGCTGATCCAAGGCACAGGCTTCAGCTCAAAAGGGCTTATTCTTTCATAGCTCTCACCTGAAACTTTTACAGAATTAACCCGTAGTGCACTCTGGACGGGCTTCGTAAAGCTCTGGATAAAACCTGTATATGCTTCTCCTAGCTGCCCCTTCATAGCATTCAGATATTCAGCTGGTAGTTTTTCCATCTGTTCTTCTCCTGTCAAAAGTCTGTTGTGACGGCCTGTGCCCGGTAGCCTTCGGCTATAATATCCAGCTGCGTATGAAAACGTTTCAGCTGTTGTAAATCATTCATTGCATAGATTCGATAAAATTCATCCTGAATCTTGGCAACTTCCCGCTTATTCGATAATTTATACAGGTTTTCAATATTGTTCAAAATATCTGTCACCAATTTCATCTGAATCTGAGAAGAAATCTGGGCATCCATAATTTCACTTCTCACCGTGGACATTTCATTATCCAGAGATATGATGGCATCTGCTGCATTACTCAGGCGTTCTTTGATGTGCTGAGGAATATTGGATTTATACTTATACTGCAGGGAATGCTCGATTGTAGCCCAGAAATCCATGGCCATCGTACGAATCTGGATTTCCACCTGTAGTTTTTTCGGGCCGTGAAGCGTCTCAACCTTATAGTAGACAATCAGATGAAAGCTGCGGTAACCGCTGTCTTTCATATGTCTGATATAGTCTTTTTCTCCTTTGATTTCAATGTCGGAACGCTTTTTTATAAGTTCCGTAACCTTCTCTATATCCTCTACAAACTGACAGATCAGACGGATCCCGGCGATATCCTCTACCTGCTCCTCCAGATTTTCTACAGAAATATTCTTTCTCTGCATCTTTTCCAGGATGCTGGCAACAGTCTTGACGCGGCCCGTAACATTCTCTATCGGTGAATACATTCCCTTTTCGTGGTGTTCCTTAATCAGATACCGGAACTTCACCACAAGTTCCTGTACTGCCAGTTCATAAGGCTCCAGTATTTCATGCCATAATTGTATATCCATCCCCAAGCTACTCCTTTAATTCGGCTTATTTCAGTTCTGCCAAAACTTTCAGCAGATACTTATAAACGCTTGCCGTCGATGAAATCGACAGTTTCTCTTCCGATGTATGGATATCTTTCATGTCAGGGCCTATGGAAACACAGTCCAGCTGATCCATCCTGTCATAAAACAGACCACATTCGAGTCCGGCATGGATTGCCACTACCTCCGGTTCTTTTCGATACATCTCTTCGTAGACTTTTACCATCAGATCACGCAGTGGGGAATTTTCCCTATATTCCCAGGCCGGATAATCCCCTTTTACGCTGTAATCCCCACCCAGGAACTCTGTGAGATAACAAATTCTGTCACCCAAAGCTTTCTTCGCACTGCCTACGGAACTTCTGACACTGAGCGAGGCAAACATCGATTCTTCGTCGGATGGCATACTGAAAATTCCCAGATTGCAGGAAGTCTCCACCAGACCGGCAATAGAACCGCTCATCTTCTGAATGCCATTGGCCACATTCATCAGGAAAAATGTCAGTTTTTCTCTGCTGACCGGTGATAATACGTAAAATTCTCCTGTGTCCTTTTTGCTCACGGTTAACCTGATACCGTCATCCGTATTTTTAAATTCTTTTTTCAACTCCAGTTCTAATTGCGAAGCATGAGAGATCACTGCTTCCATGTTCTCTTCTTCTACTACGACAAGGGCTTTGGACAATCTCGGAATTGCATTATCCTTTTGTCCGCCCTCTGCACTTTTAAGCGCATAGGGAACACACTGACCCAGACCATAGAGAAATCTGCCCATTAATATATTGGAATTTGCCCTGTTTTTGTCAATTTCCGCTCCTGAATGCCCGCCCAAGAGTCCATCTATCACCACCTCCAGGCAGATTCCCTCTGCTTTCGATCTAGTAACCGGTATCGTACAATTCGCAGTCATACCACCCGCGCAGGATACCCATATACTGCCCTCTTCTTCGGAATCCAGGTTTATCAGTCTCCTCCCTTTAAGCACAGATGCATCAAGAGCATTTGCACCCAAAAGTCCGATTTCTTCATCTGTTGTAATCACACATTCCAAAGCCGGATGCGCCAGTGTGTCATCCTCCAGAATTGCAAGCATATAAGCCACCGCAATTCCATCATCCCCGCCAAGCGTGGTATCTTTTGCAGATATAAAATCACCGTCCACTTCCAGCTGAAGCGGATCTTTCTCAAAATCGTGCGCCGAGCCTGCTTTTTTTTCACATACCATATCGCAATGTCCCTGCAATATAACACCCACTGCATCTTCATAACCGGAAGATGCAGCCTTACGTATAATCACATTATTACTTTCATCCTGTATATAGATAAGGTTAT
>CAMKHH010000375.1 GCA_946412445.1 uncultured Eubacterium sp. | reverse complement strand
GTTCCATACCGGGCATCTGGAGGAATTTCCTGAGCTGACAGACTGGCTGTGTAAATGCTTTGACAATTTCTATGACGCCAACATAAGCCACAATGACCTGATCGAACTACCCTGAACCACCTGCAGCGCGAATCCCTGAAACCGGAATTTTTTATCTCATTTTCAAAAGCCGCGCCTGCAGTCTGTATGGGAACTGAAAAAAATGTAGAGGAGTGCGAACAAAACTGCGGACAGTACCACCGCTGCAGCAACATCGCTGAGGCAAACGACAGGAGCCGACGTTGGAAAACACTGGCTTCCCTGCTCTCCATGCACCAGAGCGGAATCTGTACCTGCGGCAAGGATGAAAATGACGAAACCTGTCCTGCCGCAAAATATCTGGCCGGCGCATGGGACATCAGTGAGTTTTTCCATCTGAAGGACTGGAAGGAGGCGGTGTAAAATGGCAAATATCTGTATGGATACCGTGGTTTTCTTTGCCGCATCAGACACCCAGAAAGACGGGTTTTTCCGGTTAAAAAAGGCTGTTACGGACTGTTATCCGCCTGGAATTACGGTGGATGATGCAAGGCTCTGCCGGATATTTGAACAGAATGGCATCCCTGTGGACGGCTTATGCCTTCGGAGTGATATAACGGACGTCTCCCTTGAAGACGACCATATCACCCTGTACTGTGATTCCGCATGGAACCCCATGTATGAGGCATATTTAAGCCTTGCCAGTCACTTTGGCGTGTGCTTTGAGCTGGAAGCGGAAGAATCAGGCTGCGGCATTTACATCAATACCGACATAAACGGAACGTACCTGACAACCCAGTATAAGGCATACCTTTCAGAGCGCCCGGAAGACGGCTCGCTGGATATACTTTTCGACAGCTCGCATGGGGATACGGATTTCTACTTCGATTCGGAAAAAGCCCTACTCCAGTGGTTCAGGAAACGCGGCGGCATTGCTGCAAACTCCGCACAGGAACTAAAGGATACTCTGGATAGCGATTATGTTTCCATCCATGAATTTGTAAACCCATATTAGAGGAGGAACTGTAAAATGGCACTTTATAAAAAGCTGGATATGTGGTCCATCTCAGATGGACTGGACAAAATGATGGACTACTGCTACTGTTATCCAGCACCCTAGGTGCTCCAGATCTTTCTTATATTCGTCAAATTAAATGAAGGTACTGGCTCATATATTCTGATGTATTTTACAGCAGAGTGTTTGAACCAGTACCTTCTTGTGTTATCATATCAAAGTTACAAGAATAGCAGGTATCCCACCGACCAAAGTTTGATACCCGCTATCAAAACAATCCTCACAGTGCAGCATCTTTCAATGTAACACTGCAAGCAACACCTTTATGATAACAATTACGGTACCTTTTGACAATCCACTCGATCAAAAAACTTATGAAAATATCATCAACACCTTACAGTTTCACCAGCTGCAGTGTACCTGTGGCCATTCTGGCTGCTTAACTATCCATGGTTATTACACCCGCTCTCTCAAAAAAGACGATTCCGGGATCTCTTTATCTATCTGTCGCGTCAGATGCTCTCACTGCGGCAGGACTCATGCTTTACTTCCTTCTTTACTTGTTCCTTACTCCCAGGTATCCCTGCAGGATCAGATTTCTATCATCTCTGACTATGAGGCTTCTGGAGATTATGAGAAAATCATGGCTGGCACTCTCTCCGTTGATGAAAATCTCATTGCATCCATCATCAAACGATATGTGAAGCACTGGATGCAGAAGGTCCGTTCCTTCCGTATTGGATTATCTTTCTCGCCCCGTCTCGTAATGCAGTGTTTTGCTTTTTTCGGGAACCAGTTCATGCAGATAAGGCAGACTCCAAATATTCTGTTTCTAACACCCACATAGCCTTACAGGAAAACGCTTTTGCTTCCTCTTATACTAAAGAAAACAAGTTTTCTTAGAAAAAACGAAAGAGAGGACTTTAAATGAAACAGGAATTAGCACAGGATATCGCTTTAATGCGTTATTCCATGATCTCACCGCTGATTGTCGGTCTCCCGGATGAGTACAAATCCAAGGAAGCTTACTTTCGTGCGGCTTCTGCACGTGGTGCACTCCATCCAAACGGATCCTTCATCCATCCGGCACCGACATCCATTAAACGCTGGTACCAGCACTACCAAAAGAATGGTTTTGACGGGCTGCTTCCTTCCAGCCGCAGCGATGAAGGTACTTCTCGAAAGATCCATCCGGATCTTGAGGAACAGATCAGATATCTGAAAACGAACTATCCCCGCATGTCTGCGGCAGCCATCTTCCGTCAGATATGCGACAACGGTTCTGTCAACCGTAATGAATTATCAGAATCCACGGTGAACCGTTTCCTTAACAGCCTTGCCCGGAAAGAAAGGACAACGAACAATCAGGACATGAGACGCTATGAACGTGCCCATGCCAATGAGGTCTGGTGTGGAGACAGCAGCGTTGGCCCTTATCTGAAAACAGAAGATGGCAGAAAGCATAAGGTTTATGTGATTGCACTTATTGATGA
>CAMKHH010000374.1 GCA_946412445.1 uncultured Eubacterium sp. | reverse complement strand
GCGCCACTACCGTGCTGAAACCTTCCTTCTGCACCTCAATCGGTGTAAAATGCAATACCAATGGATCCAAAGCGATTGCATACCCTTTCGGCACGTAGACCGCCTTCACCTGCCTGCTGTTCAGATGTACTTTTCCATCTTCCGAATGCTCTAAAGAGGAATATTCTGCAAGGAATAATACAAGATCTGTCACAGCTACATTTACTTCACAGCCATAATGCCACTCCATTCCATCCATGATTTGATTATGCCCGGCACAAAATCCGACTTCCACCGGCATTTGCCCATATACTTCTGTCTCTAAATAATGCCGTTCCTTTTCCAGGGTCATCAGACCGGTATCTTCTGCTGCATAATCCACTCCCTGTCCCGGAATCGGTATGTTCTTCTCCATGTATTCCACATAAGTATTCAGATCTTTCTTAAGCACCTTACCGAATGCCTTAAATCCGGAATCGTTTACATGTATTACCGCAATATCCGGATTATTGCTCTTTACTTCTTCTATTGTCATGATACTTCCTCCAATTACAGTTTTTGCTCTACAGGCTTTCCGGATATCCACCCGGCGGATCCCATTTGACCGGAAGATACCGGGCCGCCTCTTGAATTGCAGTAATGTATTTTCCATAAACCCCGGCTACATGGTGAATATAGGGCCCATAGACAAATGTCTCCTCCATCTTCTTCCAGTCTCCGGTTTCAAACCAGACATACGAACCGGTGGTTTCCGGGCCTTCCACAGCCTTACCTTCTGCAGCGGTGAGGTAGTAGGAACCTTCAATTTCATCACATCGAAGAATCGTAATGTCACCCTCCTTCAGTTCCCAGGTTGCATACGCATCTACCATGCGTGCCTGACATTCTTCTTTTTTCAAAGAATAAGGGAAGGGACCGCAATGCCATAGTAATTCAGCGTTATCATTCTCCGGATGACGAATCGTCAGATCAGCAAAGAATATTGCCTGTTCATTTAGTGCCGCTGCCTGTGCAATCACAGATGTCAGTGCTCCGTTCAGGTCACATTCACAGGCCAGCGGTAATCCCATATCGGCCAATTCACTAATAATCATACATGGCGGCACACCGATTGCATCAGGGAAAAGCGTCCAGCATTCAATTGCACCTGCCCGGCAGTCATTCTTTTCAAGTGTGGTGAGCACCGTCAGTTTTAATGCGGCGATTCGCTGTAGCTGCTCCGCCGTCATTGCTGAACAGTCCATCTTGTCTTTAAGCTTCTGCACTTCACTTTCTACCGCAGGGTCATTACTGTCTGCCAGCTTTAAAGTATCGCTGATAATACCATAGGGAGAAACCGGAACCACCTCAATACCAAACTTTTCTACAAGTGCAGCTTCACTGGCAATGACACTCATAAACTGCGTGGGACGCTGACCGATCTGAGCAATCCGAAGATCTTTCAAATCCCGGACAATCGTTGCTGTCCGCAAAAAGTTAACATACCCTTTTCTGAATTCCTCTGTGTCCGTATCCACATTATATATGTAACTAAAAGTTATGTGGTTACGGCTCAAAACTTTAGCATCTGCAAAGATACCACATTGTGTATCCCGGCCGAACATTCCCGGCCGGCTGGGATACTGGTCACGAGGCCCCCAAAGCAACACCGGCAGTCTGAACTCTCTTAAAATTTTAACCGCAATCTGTTCCTCACCAAAGTCACAATGTAATAAAAATACAGCATCGACTTTTTCCTGCTTGAATTTCTCCACAACAGACTGGATATCCTCTGGTTTGTAAGCGATACCCCTGTTGCAGACATCCTCGATATCAATCAGTGTAACAGCATCTTGCTTTATTGTCCTGATTACCTCAAATACACGTTCTTTTTCTGCTGCGGCAACATCCAGAGACAAATAGCTTCTTTTAATGGGCACTACACCCAGTCTCAATTTTTTCATCTGCAAGCTGCTCCAACCCCCTTTCATAATATGAAACCCTTTTATCTAACTCTTCGTCCTGTATCTCTCCGGTCTTAAGGAAATGCTCTGTCATCTCTCTTGTCGGAATACCGGCTCTTCCTCCAATACGTGTGCACTTAATCGCACTGACTGCACTGGAGAACTCTGCTGCTTCAACCGGTGTCATGCCGCGCACCAGACAGCTGGCGAATGCTCCATGAAACACATCGCCGGCACCAACCGTATCAACGACCGTCACATGAAAAGCTTCCTGGCGGAAAAATCCACCCTTCCAAAGACCAATACAGCCTTTGGAACCCTTTGTGTAGATTGCCACCTGCGGACCCCAGGATAAAGTCGTTTTAAGATTCTCCTCCTCATCATCATCTGTAAAATAATGATCATAGACAAATTGTGAGGCAATCAACACATCCACATACTGATACACTTCTTCCAGACGGGGATAATAATTATCCGCATCCAGTAATACGGTTACCCCATTTTCTTTTGCAATCCGGGCTGCTTCTAATCCGATATCATCCACCCATGCCAGATGCAGGACTTTCGCCTGCTTCACCATTTCAAAATCGATTTCTGTTTCCAGCAG
>CAMKHH010000373.1 GCA_946412445.1 uncultured Eubacterium sp. | reverse complement strand
TCCTAAATAGTAAAACAGATTCTCTAAGGTGAACATAGAGACTATCAAAAAAGTCATCGCAACAAGCAAAAGAAAACGTCCATACTGGTCAACCCCTCTGCGTCCCTGCATAAACTGATATATTCTGTAACGAAAACCATTCATCTTCTTACCGCCTCCAACTGTCACCTTTTATATCATACTACCATATTACACTTTATTTGTATATTCTTTATCTCAACTCTGTGAAGAAGTTGTGATTTTATTTCATTTTGTGGTATCATATATTTAACAAGAAAACTAGGAGGTCAAAATGGACAAAAAATCTAGAGATTATGAAGTATGTCTCTGCTACCGTACCACTCGCGGTGAAGTAGAAGATATCATCAGAGAAAAAAATATTACTAATTTAAAAGACTTATGCGAAATCGCAAAAGTCGGTGACAAATGCGGCGGCTGCCGTGAAGATCTTCAGATGATCCTTGATGAAGTGCTGGCGGAATAATCCGCCAGCTTTTTAAATCCGCTTAATTGCCGCAAGGACAGTTTTCTGCTGTATACGGAGCAAGTTCAAGGCGAATGAAATATCCCTGATTATGCTGACACACCGGACAACTCTGCGGCGCCTCTGTCCCCTCCAGAATATGACCGCAGTTGAGACACATCCATTTGCAGGAAACGTCAGATACAAACAGCTTACCGGCTTCCATCAAATCAGCCAGCTGTCCGATTCTATCGCCGTGAACTTTTTCAATCATTGCAATCTGATTGAAGGAATTAGCAATCTGCGGAAAACCTTCCTCCATTGCTTTTTGACCAAAGGCAGGATACACATCCTCCCACTCCTCATATTCGTTATGCTGAGCATATCTGAGCAACTGTACTACAGAGTCCGCAATATCCACAGGATAACCTCCTTCGATATGAATGGTCTCTCCTGCCATTTCTTTCAGATGATTATAAAACACTTTGGCATGCTCTTTTTCCTGATCTGCCGTAAAGGTAAATACCGCCTCAACGACATGTAACCCTGCAGTTTTCGCCTGTGATGCTGCAAACGTGTACCGATTTCTCGCCTGACTTTCTCCTGCAAAGGCTCGCATTAAATTGTTCTTTGTCTCGCTCATGTTAAAATTAACTGACATTTTATTCTCCTCCTGTATCTTGATACAGGTAGTTTTTTGCAAAAGCTCCATTTTTTATTCCAAAATATTAAAATATCTCAAGACTTCCGTTCACTGCCATAACAATTGCTGCAACCAGCGCAATCATCAGCAAAATACAGATCACCAAATCCGTCGTTGTTTGAAAATAAGTTTTACCCTGTTTCTTTCTATTGTAAAGATACATCAAAGTCCCTGGCGCATAGAGTATAACTGCCGCTAAAATGTAATTCAAACCGCTTGCATAAAGCAGCCATGCACCGTAGATAGATCCAATAATAGCGATAACCCATGCACTAAATACGCTGCCGCCACTCGTGATACCCTCTCCCTGAAATACCAGTTTTAAATAATAAAATGCAGAGAATACATAAGGTACCATAATAGCACTAGTCGACAATGCATAAACTGCCTGATAGGTGCTGGCACTAAAATAGATTACTATAATAAAGCCCTGCACAATGAGAGCTGACGTAATAACAGACCATGTTGGCGCATGAAAGCGGTTGACCTTGGCAAGCCCTGCCGGGAAAGACCCCTGTGCCGCAGGTCCATAGGCACTATCCACACATAAAATCGTATAAGAAAACATGGCGCCGCCCAGAGAAATAATCACTGCAACATTAACAAGCGCTGCACCCCATGGACCAACTACCGCCTCCAGAAGTCCTGCCATGGGCGGATTAGACAGTGCTGCCAATTCCTCCTGCGGCATAACCCCCATGCTGAGAACCGAAATCAGAAAGTATAGTACAAATAAAGACAAGAAGGAAATTACCGTAGCAGTACCCGCCACCTTTGTATTTTTTCCTCGACCTGAAAGCACGACAGCCCCTTCAATACCGATAAAAATCCAAACTGTAGTATATACTGTCGACTTCACCTGTTCCATCAGGGAAAGTCCACCATCAATGCCAGAAAAGTTTTCTAAAAATATTTCCAGTCGGAACGCTCTAGCAAAAAGAATAGCAACAATCACTGCAATAATAGGCACTGCCTTTGCAATTACGACAATAGCATTGATGGTCACTGCCTCGTTGACCCCGCGCAGCACCAGGAATGATAGCCCCCAGATGATGATCGAAGCTGTCAAAAGTGAAATAAAATTGCTCCCAGAGCCGAAAACCGGAAAAAAGTTACCTAAAGATGCAAAGAGCAACGTGATAAAAGACAGCTGGGCAAGTAGTGCACTCATCCAATACCCCCAGGCTGAATTAAATCCAACGTATTCCCCAAAGCCCTCCTTTGCGTAACTATAAATACCGCTGGTCAGCTCCGGCTTCACCACAGAAAGCCTAAAAAAACATAAGGTAAGTCCCAGCATCCCAATACCGCAGATAGCCCAGCCAATTAAGGTTGCCATCGTATACGCGCCACCTGCCGCAAAATCGCCGGATAA
>CAMKHH010000372.1 GCA_946412445.1 uncultured Eubacterium sp. | reverse complement strand
ATTTCGGAGTTGTTGATTTTGAAGAACCGTTCCAAAAGCTGTTCAACCAGGGGATGATTACCGGGAAAAATGGTATCAAGATGAGCAAATCCAAGGGAAATGTAGTGTCCCCGGATGATCTTGTATCGGATTACGGTTGTGATTCCCTGCGTATGTATGAGCTTTTTGTAGGGCCGCCGGAATTGGATGCAGAGTGGGACGACAGAGGAATTGATGGTGTAAACCGTTTCCTGAAGCGTTTCTGGAAGCTTGCGTTGGACAGTAAAGCTGCTGACGTAAAAGCAACTCCGGAAATGATTAAGCTTCGCCATAAAATGGTATATGAGATAACACAGCGTCTGGAATCATTCAGCTTGAATACCGTAATTTCAGGCTTTATGGAATACACCAACAAGTTTATAAATATAGCTAAAAATGCAGGTGGGATAGATAAAGAGACGATAGAAACAGCAACGGTTTTATTATCCCCGTTTGCTCCTCATACAGCAGAGGAAATCTGGGAGCAGTATGGGCATAAGGATACGATCTTCCGTCAGCAATGGCCATCATTTGATGAAAAGGCCATGAAAGATGACAAAGTAGAGATTCCGGTGCAGATTAATGGAAAGACCAGAGCAGTAATAAGCGTATCTGCCTCCATCAGCAAGGAGGATGCAATTGCTGCAGGAAAAGAAATAATTGCTGATAAACTGACTGGAACCATCGTAAAAGAGATTTATGTCCCAAAGAAGATTATTAATTTTGTACAAAGATAAAGCTGAAAAGAGGAGCATTACCGTGCTCCTCGTCATTTTGGAGTGGAGGAACTACATATGATACATTACCTGATTGACGGAAGCGGACCGCTTATGGCATTTGCAGGCATCTTGTTTGCGTTTGGGTTTACATGCCTGATGACGACAAAATTTGCCGGGCGATTGCCAAGAGATATGGGAAGGGATTTTGCAGTGGATGGGAAACTGTCTGCCGGAAAGCCGCGGGGTGCGGGTCTTATCTTTATTCTGGTGTTTGCGATTTCAGCACTTCTGTTTTCAGATATAAATCTGGAGCTGTTCATATATCTGGCCATGGTGGTGGTAGAGATGCTGACCGGTTATCTGGATGACGCATCGGATAAACCATGGGGAGAATACAAAAAAGGATTTCTTGATTTTCTGGTTGCTGTGATCATTGCGGTAACTTTTTTAAAGTTTAACAGCAGCAGCATCGAGCTTGCAACGATTGGAATTACAGTAACGCTGCCTCCGGTGGTCTTTGGTATATTGGCTGTTATTCTGGTCTGGGTATCCATTAATGTGACCAATTGTTCAGACGGAGTCGACGGCCTATCGGGTACCTTAACAATCGTTTCCTTGATGTCGGTCTATGTAATTGGACAGATTAAGAATATGGACCCGGAATTTTCTTATACAATTCTTCTTTTTGTGGTTTGTGTTTTGGGATATCTCTGGTACAATGCATCACCCAGCATCCTGATGATGGGTGACGCAGGCTCCAGAGCCATGGGAATCTTCATAGCCATCGCTGCCATGAAGACAGGAAGTCCGTTTTTATATCTGCTGCTTGCAGCTGTGCTGCTACTGGATGGTGGACTAGGACTGGTAAAGGTATTTTTACTGCGGTTTTTTAAAATACATGTTTTGAAGAATATCAGAACCCCGCTGCACGATCATGTAAGAAAGGTATTGGGATGGTCAAATACCCAGACGGTGTTCCGATTTACAATTATTCAGATTGTTATATCAGTGGCAACTGTTTATCTATTAATGATGTCTGTCATTCACTGAACGTCACATCTATAATCACCACTTCACTGTTTGTGCCAACCCGCATGTGGGGACCCCAGGTTCCCACACCGGAGGTGACAACAGAATGAAAATCCCCTTTCTGATATAGCCCATAAGGATTCTTCCAGAATAATTTCACCAGTAGATTTACGGGAAAGATCTGTCCATTATGAGTATGCCCCGCCATAGACAAATCCACATTGGCTTCCGCTTCACTGGCAAGATCGCGGGGTTGGTGTTCCATTACCAGAACCGGCTTATCCGGCTCCAGTGTTTTGGTAAATTCCATAATTGTTTTCTGCGTTAAGCCTGAGACACCTGTTTTGGAAGCATCCAGACGGCCCGCCAGATAAAAGGAACGGTCAATCAGGCGTACTTCATCGTTTAGTATAGTGACGCCTCCATTCTCCAACATCTTATCGACTCTGGGATCCCGGAGTTCATGCGTTTTATCTTCAAACGTAAAACCCCCCAGCAGTTTTTCTGAGACATCATGATTCCCGTAGCATGCAAAGGTACCATAAGTGCTTTGAAGATGGGAAAACAGCCCGCTGATTTCTTCAGGATTATCGATAGTATCATAATCATTGTCATAGATATCACCTGCAATACATATCAGATCCAGATCCGCGTCATTTAGTTGTCTGACCACTTCTTCCACATCTCTTTTTCCAACGCTGTATCCGAGATGAAGATCCGATATCAGGCCGATACGCAGCCCGCTTAATTCTCCTGCCTGTTTATGAATTGTAAT
>CAMKHH010000371.1 GCA_946412445.1 uncultured Eubacterium sp. | reverse complement strand
GTTTTTCTCTTTTTGCAGCTGTTCTCTGGAAAATGGATCAGGAATTTTGAATTCCAGAAACTTTACTTTACCAGTAAGGCGTTTTAATTCGTTTAGCTGATGATTTGTTTTATCCACATGTGATCCAATAATAATTAAACCACCTGTCTGATTATTATCAAAGCGGAGCTGTTCTTTAGCTAAAAAATCACTTGAAGAAATACCTCCTAAAATCTGTGGAAGCGACGCAGCAGATCTACATATGAATTTTTTCCCATGACTCATGGAACGAAGAAAGGCGATAGCAAATACTTTCAGATCTTCTTTGTCCATGGCATTGACAATAACTGGTACCCCTTGTACTGCCTGATCCAACATCGAAGTCACTTTGTTAATCTCGAGTGCTCTCAGATCCTGCAGCTCTACCACGAAACAGTCTGACGCGCTTCTTCGCTCACCACTTTTTTCTTCAATATATTTTCTCAAATCCGATGAATGGTATCCAAAGCTTGTATCCTTCGCAAATTCTGTCTCTGCAGCAGGCAGCATCTTTTCCCCCTGACGTACATAATGGATACAGTTATAAGTATATCTTCCCCCCTCCTGGAAAAACGGACAGAATATCTCGCCATCCACAATAACTCCATTTTCAGAATTTCCTTATGTACCTGGATTGTCCGCTGTTTTGTGAAGCTTCTTGAATTCGTAAGAATATAAAAAATTTTATCTTTTGAAGCAAATGCTTCATCAAACGTCTCTTTTTCCCACGATGTATAAACATAGACTCCATGTACAGTCTGTGTCCCTGTAGGATCATCATCCAGAACTACCACCTTTTCACTATGCTTTCTTAATTCTTCCCGGTACAAAGAATCTATCTGTTTTCTTTGCTCCTCTGTGTATTGCGGTATCAGATTATATATTTCCTGAAAGGTCATCTTCCGCCTCCTTCCGCGTTTCCAATAAAAGAGGCATATATACCCTCATCTGTCCATAATCGCGGTTATCCCATGCAAAATATGGAATTAAATAAACGTCTTGTTTGTCAAAGTGATGCTTGGGAAGTGTTTGATATAGACCATCCGTTCTCTTCTCCTCATATACAATACATCTTAATTCTCCAAGTAATGCTTTTATCTTTCTTCCGTGGATTTGTATATCCACCAGATCAAATTGATCTTCAGGCGCAAGATAGATATCTGACAGTTGATGATTCCCAGCATCAACTGATTCCAGACAGTATACAAGCGGTCCTCTTTCTACAGCTGCCTGATTTATGGTTTCTTCTACCATTGGATGGGCAATTGTGAGACGAACTGGCATATCCAAAACCAATTCAATCTTTGTATTCGTCTCCTGTGGAATCTTATATTCTATATAGCTTCCAGAATAAGATTTGTCATATTCCTGAACTGTCTTTTCGGTTTTTAAGCATGAATGTTCACACCATCCAGGAATGCGGAGCATAAATGAAATATCTCTGTCAGGTGTGCGATTCTCAATCTGCATTATAATAGACCCTTCATAAGGGTACTTCGTCTCTTGCACGATTGTAAAGTCGGCCCCGTTATTCAACTTAAA
Organism: uncultured Eubacterium sp.; assembly: GCA_946412445.1. Lineage (GTDB taxonomy): Bacteria > Bacillota > Clostridia > Lachnospirales > Lachnospiraceae > Novisyntrophococcus. The sequence continues at coordinate 983 of CAMKHH010000371.1, read as the reverse complement.
GCTGGCTTCACTCGCGCCATACATGCCAAAATACACTTTATCAAAACTCGCAAGGTATGTATATTCTGAAGATTCAGCAATCGTCCTGGCCAGATTTGGAGGGCAGCAATAGCTTAAAATATACTCACTTCGCTGTGTCGGCCACACCAGCTTATAAGGGAGCTCTTCTTCCCTGCGAAGCATATTTTCATAGAAGAATTTCTTACCATCCAAACTCACAGCAGCAAGATTGGCATTACACATGACACGTTCTATGACATCCATATACTCCACTTTCGGCTCAAGCTGGAACATCCGATAGGCAAACAGGACCAGTCCAATATTCGCGCAAGTTTCATTGTATGCTGTGATATTTGGCAATTGATATTCATATCCATATGCCTGATGAACTAACTGATGATGAAAAAAATCTCCATAAGGAGAAGCACCATTGTATAGCGCACCGCACCCCCCTGTCAGATAAAGTTTCTGATCCGTCAGGTTTCTCCAAATTTTATGAAGCACCTTCAGATACTCATCATCCCTTCTCTCCAGACAAAGATCTGCTACACCTGCGTACAGATAATTTGCCCGAACAGCATGTCCTATGATTTTTTCATGTTTTTTTAATGGAATGCGATCCTGGTTATCGTCCATTCCATTGCTGACCTGGTCACGAAGTTCAATTGCCCGTTCCGCCAAATCCAGATACTTTATATTCCCTGTAGTGCGATACAATTCAATCAATCCCATATAGTGAGAAGGACATACGGCAGTCTTAACCTGACCATTCTCTTCGCTTGTCTGATACATCTGTTCCAGGCACCCGGCAGCTTTTTCTGCAATTTCCAGCAGGCTGTCATTTCCGGTCAAACGTTTATATAAGGCCGCTGCCGTAAATAAATGTCCAAAATTGTATACCTCGAAATCATTAATATTTTCAAATCGTAAAGAATTTGTTCTCCCGCGTTCAGAAATAATTTGTTTCGTAGAAATATAACCAT
>CAMKHH010000370.1 GCA_946412445.1 uncultured Eubacterium sp. | reverse complement strand
GGTATAGATAGATGGCAGATAGGATGACAGGGAGGGTGACGATTCCTACAGATACAGATGTTGTTCCGGAGACATTGGAACTTATGAAGCGCTGGGGCGCGGATGCAATCCGTGACTGTGATGGTACAGTCTATCCGGAAGAACTTAAGGATGCGGATGTGAAGGTGTATGCGACTTATTATACGACGAGAAAGGACAATGAATGGGCGAGGGCAAATCCGGATGAAGTCCAGCAGATGTACATTATGACACCATTTTATACGGCGACGTCGGATAAATTGAAGATTCATTTGATGAATCATCTGCATATGGATATGCTGGCAGTCAATTCACGTGATGATATCAGACGTTGGTGGGAAGTGATTGACAGAACGATGGGAGAGGCAGTTCCGGTCAGCGAGTGGGATTATGAGGAAGAGAGCGGAGATGTAGAGATACACAATGCAAAAGAGTTCCATGATTACACCGTGAGTTTTCTGGCGTATATTATGTGGGATCCGGTTCACATGTACAATGCAGTGACGAATGACTGGAAGGACGTGGAAAAGCAGATTACATTTGATGTGCGTCAGCCGAAAACGAAGGCATACGCAATAGAACGTTTGAGAAAATATATAGATAAAAATCCGCATATTGACGTGATTCGGTACACTACATTTTTCCATCAGTTTACACTGATTTTTGATGAATTTGCACGGGAAAAATATGTGGACTGGTATGGATATTCCGCATCGGTAAGTCCGTATATTCTGGATCAATTTGAAAGGGAGGCCGGATATAAGTTCAGACCAGAATTTATTATCGATCAGGGTTACATGAACAATACTTATCGGATTCCGTCGAAGGAGTTTCTGGATTTTCAGGGATTTCAGAGAAGAGAGGTTGCAAAACTTGCAAAGCAGATGGTGGATATTACGCATGAATACGGTAAAGAGGCTATGATGTTCCTGGGAGACCACTGGATTGGAACGGAACCGTTCATGGATGAATTCAAAAGCATCGGATTGGATGCGGTAGTGGGAAGTGTGGGTAATGGCTCGACACTTCGGTTAATCAGTGACATCAAGGGTGTTAAATACACAGAGGGAAGATTTCTTCCATATTTCTTCCCGGATACTTTCTTTGAAGGAGGAGATCCGACGAAGGAGGCAAGGGTAAACTGGATAACAGCGAGGAGAGCAATTCTTAGAAAACCAATTGACAGAATCGGATATGGCGGATATCTGAAGCTGGCGATGAAGTTCCCGGATTTCATTGATTATGTAGAATGTGTGTGTGAAGAATTCCGGGTATTGTATAAGAATATTAAAGGGACAACACCGTATTGCGTAAAACATGCAGCAGTTCTTAACTGTTGGGGCAGGGCTCGTTCCTGGGGAAATCATATGGTACATCATGCAATCTACCAGAAACAGAATTATTCTTATGCAGGAGTAATCGAGGCTTTGAGCGGCGCACCGTTTGATGTGAGGTTCATAAGCTTTGAGGATATCCGCAAGAATCCGGAGATTCTGGATGATATTGACGTAATTTTGAATGTCGGTGATGCGTATACAGCATATACCGGAGGTGAGAACTGGAGAGATGAGGTAATCGTAACAGCAGTGAAAAAGTTCATCTACCGGGGAGGCGGATTTATAGGTGTGGGGGAGCCCGCGGCATTTCAGTGGGAAGGGCATTTCTTCCAATTGGCAGGAGCTTTCGGTGTAGAAGAAGAAACCGGATATACCTTGAATGTGGATAAATACAATTGGGAAGAGCATGAGCACTTTATAACAGAAGACTGTGGAGAGAAAATTGATTTCGGTGAAGGCAAGAAAAACGTTTTTGCATTTGACGGGACGACAGTTATCCGTCAAATTGACAAAGGAGTACAGCTTGCGGTCAACAATTTTGGTGAGGGAAGATGTGTGTATATCAGCGGACTTCCATATAGCTTTGAGAACAGCCGCCTCCTGTATCGTGCGATTCTCTGGTCATCAGGTTCCGAGGAGCAGATTAATCGCTGGTTCAGTACAAACTACAATGTAGAAGTCCATGCCTATATTGAAAATGGAAAATATTGTGTAGTAAACAATACGTACGAAGCACAGGAGACAGTCGTTTATAAGGGAGATGGAACGAGCTTTGATGTAAAGCTTGCGGCCGGTGAGCTCATCTGGCATGAAATTTAAAGAGGCTTTTTTGCATGCTGCTTCCGGTAGGCACCTGGCGAGATGTCAACCTCTTTGCGAAATACCTGTGAGAAGTACGACTGCGAAGAAAACCCGACCTGCTGTGCAATCTTGGATATCGGAAAATCGCTGGATTCAAGCAAGGATTTGGCTTCGCTGATCCGGCGGTTGATCAGATAACTGATTGGCGAGACTCCCTTATGTTTTTTGAAGACATGAACGATGTAATACTTATTCATATGCGTCAGTTCACTGAGCGTATCGAGTGTGATATCATCAGCAAAATGCTCATCCATATACTGCTCCATAAAGCGGCACTCCCTGGAAACCTTATCGATCGTGGCAAAGTTAGGGTTGGATTTGGTAAGCCG
>CAMKHH010000369.1 GCA_946412445.1 uncultured Eubacterium sp. | reverse complement strand
TTTTAACGTACCGCTGCAGGATGGAAAGATCACAGATGAGAACCGTCTTGTGGCAGCGCTTCCGACGATTCAGAAACTGGTAAATGATGGAGGACGTGTGATTCTTTGCTCTCATCTTGGAAAACCCAAAGGGCAGCCACTTCCGGAGATGTCCCTGGCACCGGTGGCAGTTCGCTTGAGTGAGCTGCTTGGACAGGAAGTTAAGTTTGCTGCGGATCCTGAAGTTGTCGGACCAAATGCAAGGGCAGCCGCAGAGGCTATGAAAGACGGCGACATTGTACTTCTGGAAAACACCAGATACAGAGCCGAAGAAACAAAGAATGAAGATGCATTCAGCAAAGATCTGGCATCCCTGGCCGAAGTCTTCGTAAATGATGCTTTTGGTACTGCACACAGAGCACACTGTTCAAATGTTGGAGTTACCAAATACATGAAGACAAATGTCGTGGGCTATCTGATGCAGAAGGAAATAGATTTCCTGGGGAATGCTGTAAATAATCCTGAGCGTCCGTTTGTTGCAATCTTAGGCGGAGCAAAAGTTTCCAGCAAGCTCTCTGTAATTGAGAATCTGCTCGATAAGGTAAACGTTTTGATTATTGGAGGCGGTATGTCCTATACATTCAGTAAGGCAACGGGCGGGAATGTAGGAAATTCGCTTCTGGAGGAAGATTACTGTGACTATGCTGTTAAGATGATAAAGAAAGCTGAAGAAAAAGGCGTAAAGCTGCTGCTGCCGGTGGATTCTGTCATCGCAGATGACTTTTCTAATGATGCGGACACCCAGGTTGTAAAAGCAGGTGATATCCCAGATAACTGGGAAGGCCTTGATATCGGACCCAAGACCGTAAAATTATTTACAGACGCCGTAAAAGAAGCCAAAACAGTCGTCTGGAATGGCCCTATGGGAGCATTCGAGATGCCCAAATTTGCCGTAGGCACTGAAGCAGTTGCAAAAGCACTTGCCGAGACAGATGCTGTAACAATTATCGGAGGCGGAGATTCCGCAGCAGCGATTAATATTCTTGGATACGGAGATAAGATGACACACATCTCCACAGGCGGCGGAGCCTCCCTGGAATTCCTGGAAGGAAAAGAACTCCCCGGCGTAGCAGCCGCTGATGATAAGTAAACACTTGGCGAGGTGTTATCGAGCCTTAGTGTTTACTTAGTTCGCCGCACTTAGAGAGGCAAAGCCGAGCTTAGTAAGGCGAACCTACCCGTCTATTATTATTGCATTTGGCAAAGGAGAAAATATGAGAAAAAAAATTATTGCCGGAAACTGGAAGATGAATATGACACCAAGCCAGGCTGTGGAGTTGGTGAATACATTAAAGCCATTAGTAGCTAACGAAGAAGCCGATGTAGTGTTCTGCGTGCCTGCTATTGACATTGTCCCTGTAACAGAAGCATGCAAAGGCACAAACATTCAGGTGGGTGCCGAGAATATGTATTTTGAAGAGAGCGGCGCATATACCGGCGAGGTTTCACCGGATATGCTGACGGATGCAGGTGTGAAATACGTAGTTTTAGGTCATTCGGAGAGAAGAGAATACTTCTATGAGACCAATGCAGATGTGAATAAAAAAGTTTTAAAGGCTCTGGAGCATGGTATCACTCCGATTATGTGCTGCGGAGAGACACTTGAGCAGAGAGAGCAGGGTGTTACGATGGATTTCATCCGCCAGCAGGTTAAGGTTGGATTCCAGAATGTGACGGCAGATCAGGCAAAGACTACTGTGATTGCATATGAGCCTATCTGGGCTATCGGAACAGGTAAGACAGCGACCACAGAGCAGGCCGAAGAAGTCTGCAGAGGCATCCGTGCATGCATCGCTGAAATCTATGATGATGCTACAGCAGCAGAAATCCGCATTCAGTACGGTGGTTCCGTTAATGCGGGCAATGCAGCGGAACTGTTTGCACAGCCGGATATTGACGGCGGGCTTGTGGGAGGAGCATCCCTGAAAGCTGACTTTGGTAAAATTGTGAATTATAAATAAGGATTATAATGAGGGCGTAGGGGCATATTACTGACAGGGCTTTGTCAGGATATATGCCCTTTATCTTTTAGATAAAGTCGTATCAATGAAGAAAATAACAGGGTGACGGAACAAAAGATTTGTGTTAAGATACAAGGGAAATATATAATTATAACGTAAGGATGGACTCATTTGGACATAAAAAGCTTTCAAAAAAAATTAGCTGAGCTTGTAGAGCTTGCAAAATATAATAACAGGACATTGAATGCAGAACTGGTTGAACAGTTTTTTGCTGAATGCGGACTGGAGGAAGACCAGATAAAGAGTATCTATGTGTATCTGAAATCTCAGGGAATCCATGTTAAGGATGGAACCGGGGAGTCGGAAAGTGATTATGACATGATGCCCGCACAGATCGACGAAGAGAGAGAAGCAGATCCTTTATCTGCGGAAGAAGAGGAATACCTGAAAAGCTATATGGATGGTGTCAGGACCAGATTTGTATCGGAAGCGGAGCAGGAGGAGTTGTTTCAAAAAGCCATGGATGGTGATGCAGCGGCAAGGCAACGC
>CAMKHH010000368.1 GCA_946412445.1 uncultured Eubacterium sp. | reverse complement strand
CGGCAGAACGGCTCAGAAGGTTTCTGAAAAAATGGCTGAAATTGGAAAAAACCATCAAGTTCTCTGCATTACGCATCTGCCTCAGATTGCAGCCATGGCAGACCTGCATTTTGAAATTTTAAAAATTGTGACGGGAATGGAAACAAAAACCATAATACGCAGGCTGTCGGAAGAAGAATCAATATCGGAACTTGCAAGGATTCTTGGCGGTGCAAGGATTACAAAAGCGGTGGAAGAGAATGCAAAAGAAATGAAAGAATTGGCGGGTATTCAAAAAACTTCCCGATTATAATAGTTGAATTATCACATACTAGGAAGGATACATGACAATCGCTTGTTGTGTATCCTTTATGGCGGAAAGGATGTGATAATGATGAACAGAAGACAGAAATACCGCAATTTTACACTTATAATTTTGGTGGCTGCTTCTCTGGCTGCCGGAATTTATGCATACTTTAATTTAAAAAATTCAATTCCGGATGAAATTCATTACTGCAGTGATGATAAAGAACCTTTAAAAAAACTGACAGATCATCCGATGGTAACTTATTCAAAAGAAATGGAGGTGTCTGGAAGCGGGAGCTACAAAGTAGAGGTCAAACTTGCTAATATTTTACCTTTAAAATCCGTCAAGGTGGAGAAGACAGAAAGACCCGCAGTCTTTGTAAGCGGTTCCTCTGTTGGAATCTATATGGAGACGGAAGGTGTTCTGATTGTGGATGCAGGTGAAGTACAGACCCAGGATGGGCAGCTTATAAAACCGGCGGAACATATTGTGCGGGCTGGTGATTATATTGAAAAAATCAATGGACAGGACTTAAATAATAAACAGGAGCTGCTTGATAAAGTAGCCGAAAGCGACGGCAGCTCCATGGTATTGTCGGTGATGCGGCAAGATGAACTGATTGATTTGCAGGTTACGCCGGTTATGACAGAGGACGGCTCATATAAGCTGGGAATATGGGTTAGGGACAATGTTCAGGGCATCGGAACCCTGACCTATGTTACCCAGGATGGAAAATTTGGAGCGCTGGGACATGGAATCAGTGATGCAGATACCGGGGATCTACTGAAACTTGGAAAGGGAGAGCTATATCAGGCAGAAATTCTGGATGTAGTAAAAGGAAGCTCCGGAAGCCCGGGAGAGCTGCGGGGAGTGATTCGCTATCGTGATGAAGATATTATGGGGAATATCGATAAAAATACGAAAATCGGTATTTATGGATCTCTGGATCAGGAATCCATGGACAGTCTTCCTCTAAACAGCTATGAAATAGCGATGAAGCAGGAAGTACAGCCAGGTCCTGCAACAATTCTCTGCAGTGTTGACGGTACGATCCGGGAGTATCAGGCTGAAATAAGGAATATAGATCTGGGGCAGTCGGATACAAACAAGTGTTTTGAAGTCAGGGTAGTGGATGAAGGGCTGTTGAATGTCACAGGAGGAATTGTCCAGGGAATGTCAGGGAGCCCGATTATACAAAACGGAAAAATTATAGGAGCTGTCACACATGTATTTATTGCGGACGCCACATGCGGCTATGGTATCTTTATAGAAAATATGCTCAATATATAAATGTTTTGGTAGAATTCAAATAAAAAATGGTAAATCATGGAGTTTTTTGTTGAATCATAATAGAAAAATGCGAAAGAAAATGACTGATATTTGGAAGTTTGTATTGAATAAAGAGGATTTACAAACTATAATGTATATAGTGTTTGGAATGAAGATATATCGAAAAAAGGCGCGCCGCCATTTCCCACACACATAATCAGACAATATCATTTTGATAAGGGTCGATTATGGCAGAAATAATGGGAGGAGATATACTTGCTATGGAAAAACTGAATATTGCTGTTGCAGATGATAATGAACGTATTCTGGATTTACTGGCTACTATCATCAGGAGTGACAAGGAGTTTGAACTCGTGGGACAGGCCGATAATGGAAAAGATATCTACGAGATTATACGCGAGAAAAAACCAGATGTAGTATTGCTGGACATTATTATGCCAAAGATGGACGGACTTACAATCATGGAAAAGGTCGCTAAAGATCAGACGATAGAAAAACAGCCGGCTTTTATCGTGATTTCTGCAGTAGGACATGACAGGATTACAGAAGATGCCTTTAATCTGGGTGCGAATTATTATATCCTGAAACCCTTTGATAATGACGTTGTAGTAAGCAGGATCAAAGCGGTTGGCGGCAGGAATACCAGCAGAGGTGAGATAAGACCCAGTCTGGAGGGCACAGTCCAGTCTCAGGAAAGAAATCTTGAACTGGATGTGACGAATATCATCCATGAGATTGGAGTCCCTGCACATATCAAAGGATATCAATATCTGAGAGATGCAATTATACTTTCCGTAGAAGACGTGGAGATGCTGAATTCAATTACAAAAATTTTATATCCGACTATCGCGAAGAAACATCAGACTACGCCAAGCAGGGTGGAACGTGCCATACGCCATGCAATTGAAGTAGCCTGGAGCAGAGGTAAGATGGATACGATTGATGCCTTGTTTGGTTATACGGTCAGCAATGGTAAAGGA
>CAMKHH010000367.1 GCA_946412445.1 uncultured Eubacterium sp. | reverse complement strand
CCTTCCTTGCGCTGGTAACTCCTCCATTCTTTTTATGAATCACAGTAATCCTGTCATCGGAAGCAGCAAAATAATCACATATTTCACCTGATGCATCTGTCGAACCGTCATTTACAAGAATCAGTTCAAACTGCCTGTATGTCTGGTCCAATATGCTGGATAAACATTTTTGCAAATATGCTTCTACATTGTATATGGGTACGATGATACTGATCTTAGCCATTATTATCCACCTGTTCCCTGATCTTTGTAAAGTAGTTTAACACTCCTTTTTTATTCAACTACAAAAAGCCATATATTTTATCGGTTATATATGGCTTATAGTTTATACAATTTTCAATTTATATTTTTCAGTTCCACATGCAATTATTTCTTATGGCCTCGATCACATTGTTGTAATCACTTATTGTGTCGATCTCTCTTGTTCTGGCGCTTAAATAGGGGACCGGCAAATATGGTTCCACCATCTGAAACACATGTCCTTTACCTGGCCTGAGCCTTGATTTCCGCATCTGTGCAATTCCATTCCACTCATGCGTTCCCTCCTGTTTTGTAAATCCGATGGCATATTCTGTTTCTTCCTTTATCATCGTTTGTACAAACCAGGGGTCTTCCGTGGTAACCTTCCCGCCGCTTACAAATTCTCCCGGATAACTCAGTATTATCTTCATATCCTCCGGATGAACAATAAGGTCACCATCCAGATTTAAAATATATTCATTGGCGTCAACAGCCGCTAATGTTACGCTTGCTCCAGTGCCAGTAGTCAAATAGTCATAGTTATAGACTATTTTAATGTCATCCCTAAAATTTTTCGCGCACGCAATTACCTTTTCTGCCTGATACCCTACTACAATTCGTATATCTTCTTCGTCTCGCAGATTTTCAAGATGTCTGGTCAGAAGGGACTTTCCGGCCACTTCAATCAATGCTTTGGGTATGCCCCACCCTAATCGCGTTCCCGCGCCTGCACATCCGATCACTATAGTTCTGGAGAGTTTCATACAGGAACCTACCTTTTAAGGATAAAGTAATGTTGATGTGTTTCTTTGCGGTTATTCAGATCCGCTTCTTCGAACAGCGCCCTTTCTTCCGCAATGTGAAAACCTTTCGCTAAAAAAGTCGTTTCAAAAGCCCCTATTAATTCTTCTTTGGAACGGTAAATTGCATTATAGTCATCTTTCAGTTCCTCAGAATAGTATCTTTTTAATGTCAGCCTCTGATCAGAAGCAATCGGTTCTCTGACACAAATGGTAGCATGCTCTTCGCACAAAGATTCAATGCTGTTCAATACTCCGTTTAACTCCACGTCATTTATATACACAATTATGCCGATCATTAATACCAGATTGAATTTATGCCCGTTCATTTCCCTTGCAACATGATCTAAGTCACAAGAAAAGAAATGAAAGTTTGGCCGCTTGTTCCTCTTATTCGCAATATCTACCAATTCACTGCAAAAATCTATCCCATAATATAGGTCAATATCCTCCTGCACTGCGTCTGCCCATCTGCCAATTCCACATGCCACATCCAGAATTCTGCTGCTCTTTCCAATGCCCAGCCATGGGTAGAGAATCTCAATCTCCTTTCTGTTTCTCTCTGTCACCAGTTCCTTGTGTTCATCTTGATACATAGTTACAGAATACGGATTTTCCGGATTATATTTGCAGGCCCTTTTTTTAAAAAATTCCTTTGTCTCTTCGTAGCAAATCTCTGCTTTTTCGCCTTTCAGCCTCACACCGACTTCCTCCCAAAACGCAGCTACTCCAATCTATAAATAGTATCTGAGTTTACGCACTTACGTTCATCTTCCGACGGCAGCCGCATATAATCCCCGAAACAGTTGGTTAAATAGTAGTCCCATTCCCCCGGGCATTGCGCTCTTTCATTTTCAAATTCAAAAATAGCCGACTTCGTAAATACTTTCTTAGAAAATGCTCTGTTCTTCCCGTTTAAAATATGTAGTATCTTACCACAATACGCATATCCCACGTAATTGCTTTCATTATAATCGTATTTCGTCATTTTTTTCAGCAGAATATCCTGTGCCGCACGGTATGTTCCTTCAGAAAGTTCTGTCATACCATAGGGAATGACTATATTCTCTTTCCAATAATCCCCCATATACTCTAACTCCAGAGAATATGCTTCCTGCTCCTGTTCATCATCCGGAAATCCAGCCAAAGCCCAAATATCCAATCCGATTCCCTCCATCAAATGAACCGGATAATTACTGCAACTTGTAATTACCGATCTGGACAACAATCTGGAAATGGAACTTAATGATAATTCCTCCTGTCTCTCCGCATGTAAGCAGCGAAACTCATATCTGCTATCACAGATTTCAGGCAGCAACTGACACAATTTTATATAGTCAGGCATGGGCATCGTTACATCGAGATCATCGTCCCACGGAATAATTCCCCCATGTCTCACGGCGCCAAGCAAAGACCCGCCATCAAGAAAATAGCACAATTGATGCTGTCTGCAGAATCTGTCAAAATATATAAAAATGTCAAGCAGTTCCTTCTGCGCCTCCTGCAGCCCTATTATCCTTG
>CAMKHH010000366.1 GCA_946412445.1 uncultured Eubacterium sp. | reverse complement strand
CCATAATTTCCGATTATGGAAATAAAAGACAAGAATCAGAAGAATCAGTCCTATCGAAATGGAACCGCCCACCGCCTGATGATTCATCGTAAGCCTTCCCTCCAGATCCCCCCGAAGCAGAAGATACACGGCCAGAAGTAACTCCGTTGCCGTCCCCCAACGCAGAACAAATGGAATTTCATTCTCCATATAAAATGATTCCGGTAAACGCAGTTCACATTGCAGCAATCCCAGAAGTAGAAATCCATACCTGGTCAGCAGCACGCTTGCCGTATTCATCGTTTCCTGAAAGAATACTCCTGTGAACACATAGGGAAGTAAGTAGAGCCCATACAAAAGGAAACGCCGCGGCAATCCTTCTGCCGCACGCAGCAAAACAAAAAAAAGAAATAAGAAATAGACGGAGAATGTAAAATCCATCTCTTTTGCCAGTGTCAAAGAAACCAGATAAACGCAGGTCAGCATCACTGCTGCCCGGAAATAATTATCCCTGTAGTAAAATACAATTGCAAGATCTGCCGCAAACAATACTCCGCACAAAATAATTAATGTCATATTCTTCTTACCAAATCCCTTAAAACACTTTCAGCCGGACAGCATAAATCCATCGATTTACACCCTCCGGCATGAACATTGCGATTTTCAAACCGCTTTTCAACAGCCATGTTTTCCAGGTATTTTGTCCTTTCCAGGACCTGTATGCTTCCCTGGCCCTCTTTCTTTCCCCAGCAAGAATACATGTAAAGATATAGATGGTCATCTTTAGGTTGTACTTTCGCTGAATCATAGACAGCTCTTCTATGGTATGCCTCCGATTGAAAAGCTCTTCTTCCAGATCTTTCAGAAATGCACCTCCGTATGCAATTTTCACTCTGGCCCTTGCATTATTTTCCGCCGCACGGTTATATATGGCACAGACTGAGGATGAATATGCTACTTTTGCATTGTTTTTTGCTATCCGGGCCCATAGGTCCAAATCCTGTCCAATGTATTCACCAGGCCGAAACCCTCCCGCTTTTATAACCGCATCTTTTTTTACCACGGTTGCGGAAGTCCACACAAAATCATAAGAATATTGAAACGTCATCCAGTAACTGTCCAGACAGCCTTCTTCCGGATGCAGTTGGCTCGATTCACGGCAGCTTCCATTTCCCATATCAATCCGGTATGCGGTAACATACAAATCACTTTTCGGATAGCTTTTGGTCAGACGGTCAATTGTTTCCAGATAATCCTCGTTCCATTCATCATCAGCATCCAGAAATGCTATATAACTACCGGATGCACAGGCAATTCCGGTATTTCTTGCAACGGAAACACCAAGATTTTTCTGTTTTACGATTTGAATTTTTTCGGAAGCAATCTGCTGCGCTTTCTTAAGAGAACCGTCTGTGGAGCCATCATCCACAACAATCACTTCAAAATCCTGAAAAGTTTGAGCCAGCACACTTTCCAATGTATGGCATATGTAATTTTCTTTATTATAGAGCGGAATTATAACGCTGTACTTCATTTTACTGTCTCTCCCTTTTCCCGCATTCTATATGGAATTCCTGCATGACCTTCGGTAAATCCTTCTGTACTTTCCTTCATGAACAAAATTTTGACTGTTGCAAACAACAGCTCCAGATCATTTATTAAAGACGGATGTGCAATGTATAACAGGTCCATCTGTAATTTATCATATGGGGTGGAATTATACTTTCCATAAACCTGAGCGTATCCTGTAATTCCTGCCTTCACCTGCAGCCTTAAAGCGAATTCGGGCAGTTCTTTCACATATGCCTCCGCAATCTCCGGCCGCTCCGGGCGTGGACCTACCAGTGTCATCTCCCCTTTTAACACATTAAACAACTGGGGCAGTTCATCCAGACGCACTGCACGGATAAACTTCCCGACCGGAGTAACCCGGTTGTCATGTTCCGACGCAAGCCGGGCCAATCCATCCTTTTCCGCATCCATCCGCATGCTTCGGAATTTATAAATCTGAAACTTCTGCCCATTCTGCGTCAGACGGACCTGGCGATACAGAACGTTTCCCCCATCATATCCTCTGACAAAGGCAGCTGTAAGCAGCAAAATCGGAGAACACACAATGATTCCTGTCAGGGAAAGCAGGATATCTGCCACTCTTTTCAGAAAAAGATATCCGGGTGCAGGCTGAAAACCCGAGAGCCGCATCACTGACACATGGGAGAGGTGTATCTGTCTGGCTCCATTCAAAAGAATATCCCCGATCTTAGGATACTGATAGACCTCAATGCCTTTTGCAATACAGTACTTTAAGACCGTGTTTCGTTCATCTGACGGAAGACCGCGGATAATCACGGTATCCATCCCCTCCAGTTCACTGAGCACGGACGTGGCGCTATCGGATACATGTATCCATCTATCTATACGAAATTTGCCAGGGGTATCGCCTAAGCTCTCCAGATAATTGACATCCCTCGTCTCATGATACATCAAAGCTGTTTTCTTTGGCACGTACAGCGAATAGTATACCTTATTCGCCAACATCCCCCATATCCCCGCAGACGCTATCTGACACACCGAGGTCAGCAGCACAAGTTTCAAT
>CAMKHH010000365.1 GCA_946412445.1 uncultured Eubacterium sp. | reverse complement strand
GAACATGAGAAGCCAGCGTCCCATATGGATAATATCTTTTAAAATCCTCATCTACCTTCACGCCACTATAGCCATAGGCACGAATCTTATCTCCCACCTCCTTGTCCACATTCGTCTTTACCCGTTCTATGGAAGAGCGTTTTTCTACTCTTTTTCTGGCAGCTTCTTCACTGATTCCAAGTTCCTTTACCAGCATATTAATTACGTCTTCCGGCTCTTCGATCTGACTGTGAATCACCGAAATCGTACATACCGTCTTATTTGCCGCCAGAACTACACCGTTAGCATCCAGAATTTTTCCTCTGGCAGCCTTGATATCTCTCTCCGCCTTCTCTGAATAATAGTCCGAGCGGAATACCATCAGATATACCAGTCTTCCCACCAGGCCAAGCAGCAGAAACGCACAGCAAAAGAATATAATGACCACCTTTTTTTTATTATATGTTTTATTTTTACGCATAGAGTAACCCCATAGAAACCATTAATAATCTATATGGCCGCTTCCATGGGGTTAGTACTTTAACGATAAGCTTTTTTACTCTTTCTCATTCATTTGTGATAGCTTCATCCGAATTGGTAATTCCTTCACTAAGCATATCTTTCTTTTCTTCGGTATTCTCCTGATTCTCATTTTCCGGCGGATTCGGAACATTCTCATCTGCTGTACCGTCCGGAACAGACCCTGAGGTGTTATCGGTTTCATCTGCTTTTTCTACCTTTGTTGGATCTTCGGGAAAAATATTCATATAGGGCAGAAGTTCTGTCATGATTCTCTTGTAAATCTTCTGAGCATAACTACTGTCTGCCTGTATTTCGGCATTCGGCTCATCCACTACTACATACAACACAACCTGAGGATTATCAAGTGGTGCAAATCCAATGAATGATACCAGGTACTTCTTATCAGCCCTTGGGATTTTCTGCGCGGTTCCTGTCTTACCACCCATACTGTATCCGGATACGTTGGCTTTTGCACCTGTTCCGTCTGAATCCATAACGCTTCCAAGGTATTTCCGGACCTCATCACTGATCTCCCGGGAAATGGTCTGACGCACTACCACCGGTTCCAGGCTTTCAACAACCGCTCCGCTCTCACCGGTTATCGTACTTACCACATGAGGTTTATAGTAAGTTCCACCGTTAATTACGGAAGAAAATGCTGCTGCCTCCTGTATCATGGTACTGGTAAATCCCTGTCCAAAAGCTGCTGTAGCCAGCTCTGTAGATCCCATTCCATCCAGTTTATGAAGTATCCCACCGCCTTCTCCGGGCAAGTCAATTCCCGTATAGGAACCGAAATTGAAGAGTTTCTGGTACTTCAGGAATGTCTCAGGTCCCATCTTATCCGCAATGTCCATCATCACCACGTTACATGAGTGCTTCAATCCGCCTTCCAAATTCAGGTTTCCATGAGTTTCCGGATAAATTGCACATTTGATACGCACTCCCCCGACTGTTTTGTATCCGCCGCAATAATAAGTGTCATCCCCGGTGACACTGGCACTCTCCAAAGCAGCCGCTACAGTCATCGGTTTAAAAGTGGAACCCGGTTCATACGCATCTGTAATACAATAATTTTTCCAGATATTGTTCAAAGCGTTGAACTTTGCCTGATCGTCCATGGCATCAATTTCTTCCTGAGAATAGAACGGCGTCAGATCTCTCGGATTATTCAAATCATACCAGTCTGAAGAATCCATACCCAGAATCTCACCGGTATTGGGATTCATCGCCACAACCCCTATATTTTGGGCAGCTTTGCTTCCATTTGGACCATCTGACATCTCCTCTTGAAATGATTCCAGAACTTTACGTATAATCTGCTGAATATTCGTATCGATGGTGGAGATTACATTCTTTCCATCCACAGGATTGATGATTGTCTGTTCTGCATCCGCATCTGAATTAAAGTAACCAAACTGCCGGCCGTTCACTCCATTCAGCACACTGGAATAATATCCTTCAATTCCCCAATCTGCAGTCGTACCATCATAGGTAAAACCGATCAGATCACTGGCCAGGGAATTCATAGGATAAACCCTGAGGTAAGTTTCTTCGAACCATACCCCTTTCACCTTCTGGCGCTCTGCCTTTTCCTCTTTGCTTAGCCCCGCGTTTTCTTCGCTGTTCACATCCAGGTATGCTTCGAATTTCTTTTTATCCGTGATTGACAACTCTTTTTGCAATATCTGGTACTGACTGTTTTTTGTCTCTTCGGCTTCCAGCTTTGACCGGACTGTACTCTCATCCTGACCCAACACCTCCACAAGGGCCTTTACTGTAGGCTCCAGATATCTCTGTGTTTCTTCACCCTTTATTTTTACCGTGCTGTTTACCACTTTACAATCCAGAATCACATTATAGACCTTTTCACTGGTGGCCAGGATTGTACCATTCCGGTCTAAAATTTCTCCCCGTTTAAATGGAATCACACGGCTGTCGTACTGCTGCTGTATCTGGCTCATCACCTGACGCTTATATTGTTGATGGTCAGTCGCGTTGATATATGTGATTCTAAGTGCCAAACCGACTAAAGCCAGTACGACTAAGATGAATAGTCCTACCAGCTTTTTACTTATC
>CAMKHH010000364.1 GCA_946412445.1 uncultured Eubacterium sp. | reverse complement strand
ACGATGCCATTCTTTGCCGAGCGACGTATTATTCTGCTGGAGAATACCGGATTCTTTAAGAACAAGGCCGAGAAAATGGCTGATTATATTGCGGATTTACCTCCGTATATCTGCATGATATTTGTAGAAGATGAGGTGGATAAGCGAAGCCGTATGTATAAGGCCGTGCAGAAGGCAGGAAGAGCCGTGGAATTCGCAACGCAGGATGCAAACACCTTGACCAGATGGGTCTTGGGAATTTTAAAAAGAGAGAATAAGCGGATTACAAAATCGGATATCGAACTCTTCTTTACAAAGACAGGTAATGACATGGGGAATATCGACAAGGAGCTTGAAAAGCTGCTCTGCTACACGATGGGACGAGACGTGGTTACGGCGGGAGATATTGAGGAAATCTGCACGGCTCAGATTCATAATCAGATATTTGATATGGTTCGTGCGGTTTCCAGAAGACAGCAGAAAAAAGCGTTGGGGTTATATTATGATTTACTGTCTTTGAAAGAACCTCCTATGAAGATTCTTGCTCTTATTGCGAGAGAATTCAATATGATGCTGCAGGTTAAGAGCTTATATATGGAGGGCTGTGATGTACGTACTATAGCTGTCCGTACAGGCTTAAGGGATTTTGCAGTGAAAAAGTATCTGCCGCTGATGCAGCAATATTCCCAGCAGCAATTAGAAGGAGCTATGGAGGACTGCATCACTACAGAGGCCGATGTCAAGACCGGCCGTCTTTCTGATATAATGAGTGTGGAGCTGCTAATTGTCAAATATAGTGGTGTTTGAGTAACTCCCGGGTTGCTGTGAACGGAGTGAACAGTAAAACTCCCGGGAAGAACAGAACTCTTCCCGGGAGTTTTTCAGCCGGCGAATGCCATATTGATACCTTCTGAAATGGTGAAACTCAAGCGCTTTATGGTCTCATCAATATCTTTTGGTGTAACAAACATGGTTGCCATTGTAGGACTTATTATTTCACCGAGGAACTCTTCGATTTCAGATTCCTCCAGGGCCTCCAACAGATTGGAGACGGCATCATGGATGATTGTGCCGGCATCGACAACGGTAGGAATACCAATGCCTATTACCGGAATTCCCAGGGTCTCCTTATTCAGTCCGCATCTGTAGTTGCCCACACCGGATCCCGGACTGATTCCGGTATCTGTTAACTGGACCGTACAATTTAATCTTTTAGTGTTCCGCGCAGCCAATGCATCAATTACGACGATAATATCCGGATTGGTCTTTTCAACCACGCCCTGAAGAATTTCCAGTGTTTCCATCCCCGTCTGGGCCATTACACCTGGAACCAGAGAACTTATCATAGGTGCGTGTTCTGTCCCCGGGCCTCCGGAACCGTATTCGCGAATAAGATGCCTTGTAATATGCAGATTTCCAACGACACCCGGGCCGAGAGCATCCGGGGTCACATCCTGATTTCCCAGTCCCACAACAAGAACGGATGTCAGATTTTTGGGAAGTAATCTCTTCAGGTGACGCGCCAATTCGACAGAGACTTCTTTATGATAATCTTCGTCCGCAACTGCCAGGGAAGGGGCCTCCATAGTAATGTAGGTTCCAATCGGTTTTTCCATCATCCGTGCGCCGTGTTCTGTTTCAATTTTTACCAGTGTTGTGTGAATATCCTTTACTTTGTTATAATGCTTTTTAATCGTCACACCCTGAATCTCCACATTGTCTTTCTCATACTTTTCGCCATTTTCCATGGCAAGATCTGTCCGCACTTTGTACTTGTTCATTTTCGTAAGCCTCCTGCAAGTTTAAAAATAGTTTTTACGTTTTTCGGATAAATATGTATTGACAATGAAAGATAAAAGGGATAAGATAAATAAGTATGTTTCATTGAGGTGTCCGTGTCTACTTCGATGATAAAGATAAATAAAAAACAGAATCAAGTATCGGAGGTGTACAGTTTGGCTAATATTAAATCTGCAAAGAAAAGAATTCTGGTAAGCAGAACAAAAACAGAGAGAAATAAGGCAATCAGATCTGCTGTCAAGACATCTATTAAGAAAGTTGACGCAGCAGTTGTTGCTGGAGATAAGGATGCCGCTAAGAGCGCGCTGACAGCAGCAGTTTCTACAATTGACAAGGCAGCTTCCAAGGGCGTTTATCATAAGAACAACGCATCCAGAAAAGTTGCACGTTTGAGCAAGGCTGTAAACTCAATCGCATAGACGAGACGAAAAATAAATATAGAGCCTCCATTCATACCGTCATGTGAATGGAGGCTCTTTCGTATACCAAAGTATGCAAGGAAAGCTGCCAGTGGCAGGTTTTCTGTATACCAAAGTATGCAAAAGAACCTGCCGGTGGCAGTTTCTTTGCATAAAGTTAGTCCATTTTGGCCAGCCTCTGCATAAGATAGATACAGGGGGTGAGAGGTTGGACAGAAATAACAAGGGGCTGGGGACGATAGTGATTATCATGATGGCGGCAATAGCAGTGATTTTGGTTTATCGAAGCTATAAAGTTATCACTGCTCAGGGAGCTGAGCGGGGGAAGGAAATCCTGGGAGCCGCCTACGAACAGGCTGCGGACTTAGCGGTAAAGACATACATTC
>CAMKHH010000363.1 GCA_946412445.1 uncultured Eubacterium sp. | reverse complement strand
CATTAATACTTGTACAGGGGAAGATATTTGGTGAGAAATATCCTGAGCTTCCAATGGAATCGGAAAGCTTCTGTGCACACCCGGGCCCGGAATGCAATACCGGAATGGCTCTGGAGATTGCCTGTACCGTCTGCATTGCACCCATCGCACATTTATATCTTTGTTTATCCAATAATTTTGCCATTATTTTTTAGCCTCCTCTAAAAATTTATCTACATTCTGCTGATACCACCAGTCTGTATAAGGAAGTTTCACTCTTCTTGCCAGATTCTTTTCAAAACTTCTGTTATGAATACTGTCCAGAATCGATTGTGCAAATTCCAAAGTGTGCTTATATCCAAAGATCATATATTCATCTGCAACATATACAGCAGGAGTCCCATTCTTAATCGCCCATACCGTAGAACCGGGATGACGGGAAAGATATAGATCCGGCTGATATTTTTTCAGAATATTCATCACCTAATAGTTCTGCTGATCGGCAACACTGGCTTCAAAATCCACATCATTTTCCAAAAGATATTTCATGGATGGGGGAACCTCACCATTTTCATACTTTTTGTCGTAATGCCAGGCCAGTGCCCAAACTACTTCTACTCCAAGTTCATCTAAAACCCGGGATACTTCGAATGTATACCCCGGTCCCATGCCAAGTACCGCCCTTAAACCCTTTAATTCCTTTTTGATTTCTTCAATCTGCGGAATATAGATTTTTCTTTGTTCTTCTATATAATTCTCCACAGCTTCCGACCTGTCTGTCACTCTTCCTATCGCTCTGAGCCAGGTTTCAAAACCCGCAATACCAAGGGGATTTATAGTTCTAATATACGGAACCCCATATGTTTCTTCCAAACCATTTCCAAGATAATTCCCAAGCGTTCCGCAGATACATGTAGTTGCAAGCGACTCCGATATATGGCTTAATTCTTCTATTGTGGAGTTACAATAAAGAAAAATTGGTTCCAGGTCAAAGTTTTTAAAAATTTCTATGATTTCAGGTCTTGCACTTTCATAGAAGTTCTTGAAGTTTATGGTGTTTCTCTTCTGCCTGGGAGGCTGTACGATAGAACTCAGCACTGCATGGTCGGAAATATCAAATCCGGTCGCCCATATTCTGGACTTAAATCCTTCACAGTGCACCGCCACAATCGGTACCTCCACTTCATCTTTCACATCATCTACCACACTGTCGATATCTTCACCAATAATTCCCGTAGCACAGGAGCTCGTTACAAAGATTGCCTTAGGTGAGTACCTCTTATTTACCTCAAGTATAATTTTTCTAAGTCTTTCTGCTGAGCCGAAAATCGTATCATTTTCATTCATGTCGGTTCCAACATATACTGTATTCGTAGTGACTCCGCGTTTCTTTGCCATTACCTTATCAAGATAATATGCACCTGCACTGGCTGCCGAACATCCTGCCGGTCCATGATGGATAATTGCCACATCACGAATTGCGGAAAGCTGCCCTAATGCACAACTGGATAAACATGTACTGGATTGTGAAAAGCATCTGGAGCATCCCTTTAATGTCCCACAGCTGCTCTGATTTGCCAAATCACTCAATGTTCCAATATAGCCTGTGATTGAACCGATTCGATTCTCTCTGGTAGCAACATTTGAGCTTTTTAAATTAAGTGCCATTTTTTTACACCTCCTGTAATTGATTTAGAAATTCTTGCCATAGTAGTGTTCTCCTTATCTTAGATGTGATAATCATCCGCAACATCCATAAGACCATATTCAAACAGAATTTCTTCGAGTCTTTCCTGGGTCATTGGCGTCGGAATTGTAAAGTTGGTATTGTTAATTACTGCTTCCGCAAGATTTCTGTACTCCTGTGCCTGTTCAGAATCCGGCTTATACTCAATCACTGTCTTTTTATTGATTTCCGCCCTCTGTACAATGTTATCTCTAGGTACAAAATACAATAACTGCGTTCCGAGTTCCTGTGCGAAAGCACGAAGCAAATCTAATTCCCGATCCACATTACGGCTGTTGCATATGATTCCGCCAATTCTTACACCTCCTGTTTTAGCATATCTCTTAATACCCTTGGCAATATTATTGGCTGCATATAATGCCATCATCTCTCCGCTGGCAACGATGTAAATCTCTTTTGCTTTACCTTCTCTGATAGGCATTGCAAATCCTCCGCAGACAACGTCTCCTAATACATCATAAAAGACATAGTCCAGATCATCGGTATATGCTCCAAGGTTCTCCAGCATATTAATTGATGTGATAATACCCCTTCCTGCACAGCCCACACCCGGTTCAGGTCCACCAGACTCCACGCATCTCGTGCTGCCAAACCCTTCTCTTAAGATGCGGTCAAGCTCGATATCATCACCTTCGTCTCTGATAGTATCCAAAACGGTCTTCTGTGCTAATCCTCCGAGTAACAATCTTGTAGAATCTGCTTTCGGATCACATCCTACCACCATAACTTTTTTTCCATATTCCGCCAGTCCTGCTGTCAGGTTCTGCGTTGTGGTTGATTTTCCGATTCCACCTTTTCCATAAATTGCAATCTGCCTTAATTCGCCCATCTCATCAAGCCCTTTCTATAAATAAATGCTTAAAAC
>CAMKHH010000362.1 GCA_946412445.1 uncultured Eubacterium sp. | reverse complement strand
CGGCCATTGAAAAAGACACAGTGCTGCAAGAGTCAGAAAACTTATTCCCGCACAGATGATTGCTAACGCCTTGAACTGGACAATTCCTGTCATATGAAGTATCAGTGGTAAAAAACCGGCAAAGCAGGTAATCATCATATAAATCATATAATCTGCAGAATTCAGCCTGAAAAACAGGATAATTGCAGTTATGGCAGCAAGGCAGCTCAATATAAGGCAGGGAAGTCCGACATTCAAAGACCACCCATAAAACCCTGTGGCATAGTCCCAAAGATACAAACCTATTCCTATCAGCACCATCTGCCACACCGCATTTTTCAACAGGTTTCTTCTTTTTCGATAGCCTACACTCGTAATTATCCAGGCTGACACCACTCCGCCAATCACATACCTGGACCAGAATAGCTCAGGAATAAACAGGTAGTTCAATATACCGCTGATTACCATGACAGCAAGACATGAGAACGTAAACAAGCGATACCAGAAATCGTGGTTGGCAGTTTCTTTGGATAAATCCGGGAAATGCTCCTGTCTGCCCCGGGAACCTCCACTCACAATCATATGGACATCAATATCTAATTCTTCCAGTATTGAGAAGAAATTTTCTTCTACCCGGTTGGTTGCAAATGCCGAGGTAAAGGAGAATGTCATATGATCCTGAAACGTACACATACACAACTCAATCGTAGGGGTTGTTGTATAAAACTCAAAATAATCCAGATAAGCTTCACAGTCATCCGGCAGACTGATTTTTCCTATATTGGAAAGAACCGCTGTATTTTCACCGACACTTTTAAATTTTGCTCCAAGCTGCATAAAAATATGCTTTAATTCCAGGGGAACGATTCTTATAAATGGGTTTTTCTCAAATTGAATCAGATTGTCCATCCTGGCGCCAATTCGTTCAGGAGTCAGCTCCTGCTTAAAAAAATCAGACGTATAAGCAATGACATCCGTAAGTTTGTTACTACGTGTTCCAAAATCATACCCGATGTCAATCCATCCGAAGAAATTCCGCATAGAATCAGAAGGGAATATATTTCTTAAGTTTACCGGAATCATAAGAGATACCGGTTTTTTCTTCTGTCTGATACTCATATCCCTGGCAATTGCGCAAAGATAGACGGAGGTCAGCAAAGCCGTCACGGTGGTATCGTGCTCTCTTGCTTTCTGTAACAATTTCTCAGAAGAGACAAGGCCTTCAATCAGCTTAATCCGTCCGTGTTCTCTGCGGCGATAAGGGAATTGGTGGGATTTATATCGGGGAATCTCTTCTTTTATTTCTCCGCTTCCATAATATTTAGAAAAACCATCCTCCACCATATCCTCTTCTGTGGATGAGGTAATCCCAAGTTTTGATGCAGGGCCTTTCACACGTTCCGGATGTGCAAGCATCAAATACTGATAAACAAGCATCTTTAAAAAATTCAATGCCCCCGTTCCATCTGTCAGTGCATGGTATGTCTCAAAATTTATCCGTGTTTTATAATAAGTAACTTCAAAAAGAAGGTTTTTCTGATCCCGGACATAGATAGCACTGCAAGGTGTACGATATTCTTCCCTTACAATGGGTCTAAGCTTTGATTCCTCCAGATAATTCCAGAACAAACCCTTTCTTAGTACACAAAGAAACATCTGAAACTCTTCCAGCGTTTTATCCAATGCCTTCTGGAGCAGTTCAGCCCGGATGTCTTCTTTTAATACACATGCAAAGCGAAATACTCGTTCGTCCCTTTTCCCACTGGTTGCCGGAAAGATTTTTGCCGTGTTTTCAAGTGTCCGCCATTTCATATATGAATTCTCCTATACAGTCTTAAGCCAGGTCATAAGCTTCCTTGCTTTTTCGATAGTTTTTTGGCGTATAGCCTGTCAGCCTTTTAAAACATTTACAAAAAGAAGCACTGTCATGAAAACCACAGGAATAAGAAACTTCTGTTACCGTTAATGTTGTGTGCTTTAGCATGTTTTTTGCAGTCTTTATACGAAAGGAAATCAAATATTCCTGGGGTGACAGCTCCAGCTCTTTTCGAAACAATTTATAAAGGTAGGTTCTGTCAATCCCGATATATCTGGCAATATCCGAAACCTTAATCTGATAACTGTAATTTTGACTGACGTAATCACACGCTTTACGAAGATAATCTCTTTCATAGGATTTCTCCTGCGCTCCCGCACTTCGCTGCATGAATCCGAAAATCAGATATAGATACCCCAGCGTTTCAAGAGTACACCTGCCTGAATGGTTGTATTGGACAACCAGTGTAAGTATGTTTTCAAACATAACGTGGCCCCCCAGTTCTGACTCTTCCTCTGCATCCTGAAAATGAAATACCGGGTTCTCATCTGTAAATCCGCAGCTTTCCAGAATCTGTGACACTTCATATCCGTCAAAGGCTACCCATGCATACTCCCAGGGATTCTCCTGATCCGCCACATAATAAGTGGACTGATCAGGGCTTATTAAAAATGCGTCACCTTTTTTCAGGTGGAATATCTGTCCATGCACATGGAATTCACCTTTTCCCTTTAAGATAACATGCATCAGATAATGGTTCCGGACTGCCGGTCCGAAAGAATGTCTGGGACTGCACGCTTCC
>CAMKHH010000361.1 GCA_946412445.1 uncultured Eubacterium sp. | reverse complement strand
AATCAGGATATGGCGGAGCATTCGGAGTCTTTTTTTGCAATGGATACATACATGACTTTTACGGCATACGGGACGGATGCAGAGCCGGCTATCCTTGCAGCGGAAGACAAAATAAGGGAGCTGGAGGAATTATGGTCTGTTACAGATAAAAACAGTGATGTCTATGCGGTCAATCACAGCAGCGGGCAGACTGTAACGGTGGACTGGAAGACTGCGGAACTGCTTTCTTATGCGTTAGATATGGCAGAGGAAACAAACGGAGCTTTGGAACCAACGATTTACCCGGTTCTGACTGCATGGGGATTTACAACAGGAGAGAACCGTGTCCCGGCAGAGACAGAACTGGCGGAACTTTTAGAAAAAGTCGGTTACGATAAAGTTGAATTGAATAATGACCAAATTCAAATGGAACCCGGTGGTATGATTGATCTGGGTGCCGTGGGGAAAGGATATGCAGGGGATGAAGCGGCACAGATTTTGCGTGAACGTGGTATTACCGCTGCATTGCTTGACATAGGGGGAAATATTCAGGCAATCGGGACAAAGCCGGATGGGAGTGACTGGCGTGTCGGATTGAAAGATCCCTTTTCGGGTGGCGTACTTGGAATCATTCAGGTTTCAGACGTGGCGGTGGTTACTTCCGGAAATTATGAGCGTTTTTTCATTGGAGAGGATGGAAAAGTGTATGGGCATATTATTGATCCGGCAACAGGACATCCGGTGGAAAACGGTATTGCTTCGGTATCAGTCATCGCCAGTGAAGGGAAATTGTGTGATGCGCTTTCTACTGCGCTTTTTGTCATGGGATTGGAAAATGCACAGGATTACTGGAGACAGCGCCGGAATTTTGAAATGATCCTGATTATGGAAGATGGAGATATATATCTGACAGAGGGTATAAGGGACAGTTTTTCCTTAAATAGTGAATATAGAAATATGAAAATCAATGTCATCGACTGATGGAAGGAGGAGCAGTAAGTGATTTACAGGGATTTTGGAAAGACAGGGCTAAGGGTAAGCGTTATCGGCATGGGCTGCGAATATGTGTGGACAGCAGATGAGAAACAGATTTTTGATCTGGTGCGTGCTGCCGTGGATGCAGGAATCAATTACTTCGATTTGTTTGTAGGGACTCCCACAACGAGGGAATATTACGGAAAGGCATTGAAGGGAGTCCGGGATAAGATATGCCTGGCCGGGCATCTGGGATGTGCCGATAAAGACGGACAGTATGTAAAAACAAGGGATGAAGCGCTTTGCAAAGATTTTCTGCGGCAGTTTTATGAAAAGCTGGATACAGACTACATAGACGTTCTGTTTCTGCATAACTGTGATGATGAAGCAGATCTGAATGAAATACTAAATGGCTGGATGTATGCCTATGCCAAAGAGTTAAAAGATACCGGGCGCGTGGGATTTATCGGTCTTAGCAGCCATAACACGAAGATTGCACTGAATGCGGTAAAGAGCGGAAAGATTGATGTGCTGATGTTTCCGGTCAATCCACTGTTTAATCTTCTTCCGCAGGGTACGGCGGATGCAAGGATGAAGGGCCGGGAGGTAAAATCCATGACAGAGGAGGAAAAGGCGGCATATCCATCAAAGCAGGAACTTTATGAACTTTGTGGGAAGCAGGGCGTACCGATTGTGGCCATGATACCATTTGCAGCGGGTAATATTCTCAAAAGCCATGAAGAAGGGAGACTGAAAGGCTTATTAAGCCTTACGCCTGTCCAGTGTATCAGCTATGTCCTTTCGTTCCCGCAGGTGGCTTGTCCCGTTCCGGGATTTGCAAACGTAGATGAGTTGAATCAGTCATTGGCATATCTGACAGCGAGCGAGGAGGAAAAGGATTTCAGCGAAATTCAGGAAAGTCTGGTGGGGCAGTTTGCAAACCAGTGCATGTACTGTAATCATTGTCAGCCATGCCCTAAAAAGATTGACATTGCTGAAGTGACGAAACTGGCTGACATGGCGGAAAAAGAGATGACGGATGAATTGAGGGAACGGTATGCAGCGCTATTGGTGACAGGAGAGGAGTGCGTTCACTGCGGCTCCTGCACGAGAAGGTGTCCCTTTGGTATTGATGCATCGGAGAACATGCGGAGGGCACAGAGGATTTTTGGATGTTGAGGCGGCTAAATCCTGCATTTATATGACGGAGGACAATGGATGAAATTTATAAAAAAACTGATGTATATTATCCTGGTTTTACTTGCACTTGGCTGTGCATTTGTCCTTGTCTGTTCATTTAATCCGGATATTACAAAAAAAGTTGCAGCACTGCTATATCCGGAAATGCAGGAATTAGCGGAAGCAGCTGAAGATAATTTGGATACCGGACAAGGACAGGACGTGGTAAAAGATACTATCCAGGAACCGGAAACGCCGTTTTATGTTCCTGAAAGAGCAGATCAGGAACATATATGGGAAGCAGATGAACCGGATATAATGGATACTTCCAACAGTAACAGCATTGCTGAGACTGTTACTTCCGGTTATATTCTGCCTGACATGGATAACATTGTCATTCCTGAAAACGTATCCGGCAGGAATGGCTATCAGGAGGTTCAGGAGGAACGGGAGCAGGTAGATGATGAG
>CAMKHH010000360.1 GCA_946412445.1 uncultured Eubacterium sp. | reverse complement strand
TGTACGGTAGGTCAGATCCGTTGTAATGATTTTTTCAATATATCCTTTTTCATAAAATTCATCAAATTTCTCCAGGCCATCGGTAAAAAGACCGAAAGTGGTGCAGACAAATACACGGGCAGCTCCGCGCTCCTTTACCTGTTTTGCCACATCCAGCATACTTTCTCCGGAAGAAATCATATCGTCAATAATGATGACGTCCTTTCCCATTACAGAATCTCCCAGAAACTCGTGAGCAACAATGGGGTTCTTGCCATTCACAATTGTAGAATAATCACGGCGTTTATAAAACATACCCATATCAACCCCCAGAATATTAGAGAAGTATACGGCTCTTGACATAGCTCCTTCATCGGGGCTGATAATCATCAGATGATCATTGTCCAGGTGCAGATCAGGTACAGACTTTATCAATGCTTTCAAAAACTGGTAGGTAGGCATGAAATTATCAAAGCCGGACAGAGGAATTGAGTTCATGACACGGGGATCATGTGCGTCAAAGGTTATGATGTTAGAAACTCCCATATTACTCAGTTCCTGCAAGGCCAATGCGCAGTCAAGTGACTCCCGGCTGGTGCGTTTATGCTGTCTTCCTTCATACATAAAGGGCATGATTACATTGATACGGTGTGCCTTTCCATTTGCTGCAGCGATGATACGCTTCAAATCCTGAAAGTGATCGTCGGGAGACATATGGTTGGTATGTCCAAAAGCTTTGTAGGTGATGCTCCAGTTGCAGACATCAACCAGCAGAAACAGATCGGCACCTCTTACAGAATCCATTAACCTTCCTTTTGCTTCACCTGTCCCAAAACGTGGGCAGTCACAGTTTATAAGAAAAGATTCCTCGACATAACCGGATAGATTCAATCTGTTATTATGATGAGAAACTAAATCCTTTCTGAATTGAACCAGATATTGATTGATGGTTTGCGCCATTTCTTCACAGCCCTTTAGAGCGGCCAGTTTTAATGGGGCAACCGGAATTGAGTTCTCAAGTGGAACTAAGTTTGCCATAGCATCCTCCAAAATATGTTGTTCTTTTGTAATCCAAAGGTTGTCTTTTTGCATACCAAAGCATGCAAGCATAAAACGTACAACCTTTTGACCTTCGTATCATATCATTAAACCAAATCCTCAGTCAAGGTAAAAAGAGGCGATTCTACTTGCTTTTTAGAGATGGAATTGTTATTATTATTACGATACGGAGGCAAGATGAAGGAAAACAAACATATTATTAAGACTATAGAACCCGGCAGTATAGCCGAAGAGATGGAACTGGAGCCGGGAGATGAAGTGTTTACAGTCAATGGTCAGATGATTGAGGACGTTTTTGATTATCATTATCTGACGAATGATGAATATATAGAATTAGGTGTCCGGAAATCTGACGGTGAGGAGTGGGTTCTGGAGATCGAAAAGGAATATGAGGAGGATCTTGGAATCACTTTTGAAAGCGGGCTTATGGACGAATACCGCTCCTGCTGCAACAACTGTATCTTCTGTTTTATCGATCAGATGCCGAAGGGCATGCGGGAAACGCTTTATTTTAAAGACGATGACAGCCGCCTCTCTTTTCTGCAGGGGAACTATGTCACTCTGACCAATATGAGTGACCATGACATAGACCGCATCATACAATATCGCCTTGCACCCATCAACATTTCGTTTCATACTACGAATCCTGCGCTTCGGTGCCGGATGCTGCATAACCGGTTTGCCGGGGATATCTTTCCGAAGGTACAAAGACTGTTTGATGCCGGAATAGAGATGAACGGGCAGATTGTATTATGCAAAGGGGTCAATGACGGGGAAGAGCTCGAAAGGAGCATCAGTGACTTAAGCAGATATCTGCCCTTTCTGAGGAGTGTTTCTGTAGTGCCTGTAGGTCTGTCACGTTACAGAGAGGGACTTTACCCGCTGAAACCATTTACGGAAGAGGATGCACAGAAGGTTCTGGAAATCATTCACAGGTGGCAGAATAAGCTTTACCCCGAATATGGGCTTCACTTTATTCATGCTTCTGACGAATGGTATGATCTGGCCGGCTGGCCGATTCCCGGAGAGAAAGCATATGATGGATATCTTCAGCTGGAAAATGGTGTGGGGATGCTGCGGCTTTTAAAGACGGAAATCATGGATGAGCTGAAGCTTCGGACAGGGGATGGCCGGACAAGAGAGCTTTCTATAGCAACCGGAGTGCTGGCCGCTCCCTATATAGAGGAATATGTTTTGAAAATCAGGGAAAAATATCCGGATATCCATGTAAATCTGTATCCTGTCAAAAATGCTTTCTTTGGAGAGCGTATTACAGTTTCGGGACTGATTACAGGTCAGGACCTGAAGGGACAGCTCAGGGGAAAGGAACTGGGGAACAGGCTTCTGATTCCCTGCAATATGCTGAGGCAGGGAGAAAATGTTTTTCTGGACGATATGACCGTAGAAGAGCTGGAACAGGCTTTGGGTGTATCTGTTATTGTGGTGGATGAGCCCGGGAAAGAATTTGTAAAAGCCATAGTGGAAGAAGATATGGTGATGACACATAGAAGGAGAAAGATGTATGAGCAAACCGATAGTAGCAATTGTGGGCCGGCCGAATGTGGGTA
>CAMKHH010000359.1 GCA_946412445.1 uncultured Eubacterium sp. | reverse complement strand
GATAAATACAGATCTCGCTTTGGAAACCTCTGTTTCAAATCCTCTAGAAGTCTTGTTTTCAAGATTTCAACGCCAGCGTCTACATAATTCGTTCCCCAAATATCAGCATATAAAAAATCCATTATATTTTCTTCACTCGAAAAAAGACATTCACCAACGGTGAGCATATAGAAATAAACACCCTCTACCCACTCTTTGGGAATCTGTTCGAAATAGTTGCAGTAGATTTGCGTATCTCCTATTTGCACCTTGCTGTCGTGATAAACTTCACTGCCATAATACGACACCAGGGCATCGATTTTGATGCCGTCTATCCCCTTGTTTCTCACATCCATGCCCATCTTCATCATGCGCTGATGCTTTTCGGTTTCCAGATTAAAACCGCAAGTTCTGATAAAGCGCTTCTCTGCCAGAGGATACGCTTTCGCCTCTTCTATAGATATTTTTTGATTTTTCATACCTTGCCTCGCTGAACAAAATAATAAGGTGATAGACCACCGGCCTACCACCTTACCAATCATTCAAAGTGATTTATTTCTTTAATTTAGCCTGTGCTTCTTTTACAGATGCAACTAATTCATCCTTGGAAGGGATGATGGAAATATATTTCTGCTCACCGTTAATGCACATAGTCGGCAGATTTGCAATGCCCATCTTTCTGGTTCTTGCGATATCATCTTTGATGAAGTATTTGTATACTCTGTATTCTGCCATATCCTTCAAATCCTCCCAGTTATCTTCTACGGAAGCCAGCATGTAGGTGCAGGCTGCGCACTGTTCAGGGTCGAGCAGGAACAACTCGATGAGAACCTTATCCAGGTTTTCATAGTCAGGAATTTCGATGTTGGAATCATCGATGACAGTTTCGTAGTTTTTAATTAATTCTCTAGTGCTGTCAGGATTCTTCACTGCCTGTGCGCAAGCGATTGTATTTTCAATCGGTGTATCATAAGGCATGTCGCATCCCGGAGCAATAATCAGGTTCTTATGGTTATCAATGGAGTCAATCAGGTCAATAACACCCTTCATGTTGTCTTCCTGATTACCGTGCAGCATGGTAGTAGTAAGTGGAATGTTACCACCAATAGTAACGTTGTACTGGTCAGTAACTTTCTTAGCTTCTGCCAAGTTAACGTTTTCGTCAACAGAAACGCCATCTGGGTTCATCTTGCACATTACTTCGATCTGCTTAGTAGCATTACCACATACGAAGAATGCAGAGTAAGCACCTCTGGATCTTACATAGTCAAATACTGCTTTGAATCCATCAGACAGCATCTTTTCGATGTGCTTAGGGGATACCTGGGATACCAGCGGGTCGACTACTGCGATAACATCCATACCAGCATCGATGTACATCTTAGCCATAGCGATGGAAACCTCAGCACAATAGTTTACCAGTTCCTTTACGTAGTTGGAGTCCCCTACCATATCCATAAAGATATCAGTACCGCGCAGGTGAGATGCTAAAGTGAATGGTCCGCAAATCAGACCATACAGCGCAGTGTCTTCACCAATTGCTTCTTTGACTCTTCTCATAGCAGACAGAATCATAGGAAGTCTGCCGTCATTTTCTGTAGGAATCTTGCATTTGCAAGGGATAGTCTTTTCTGCTGCCAGCGGATGGCTCTTTACTGAAGGCGGATTGTTCTCAGCCCACATCAGGTCACATCCCAGAATTTCTGCTTCAACCTGCAGATCGAAGATGACAGGAAGTCCATCCGGTGTATATAATTTGTTTGCTTCAATCAAGCATTCTACCAATTTGTCTTCATCTCTTAAAACTTCTTCTGCAGTGTAGCCCTTCAGTTTACCAACGTGCACACCTGCAAAAGGCACCCAAGGAAGTTCCTTGGTTTCTTCATGTCTCAGCGCCTGAAAAATAAGTTCTTTGCCCATTTTATTTTCCTCCACATTTACGAATTCTTTTCTTGCTCTTCTTTTTCTTTCATAAGCTGAAGTGCTACCTTAACCGCTTCAATGGCATCTTCACTGTAGCCGCCGGCGCCAATTTTCTTAGCCCAGCGCGGTGTACACGGCGCTCCTCCAACCATGGTAATAAAGCTTTCTTTTTCGCCGGTTTCCATCAGAAGCTTCTCCAGCTTCTTCTGTTCTGTCATAGTAGAGGTGAGCAGCGCACTGGTGCCTATAATATCTGCTTTATATCGTCTGGCCTCTTCAATAATCGTCTCAACGGGAACTTCACACCCAAGATCGATTACCTCAAATCCCGCTGTCCGCAAGGTGGAAGCCACGATACCTTTGCCTATATCATGTACATCACCCGCTACGGTAGCCAGTAAGATTCTTCCTCTTTTCTCAGGAACCGGTCTTTCATTTTCATTTAATAAATCTAGAATTGTGTTTGTCACACTCTTCATCACTTCTGCCGCGTAGATCAATTCAGGCAGAGACAGAGCACCTCTATCAAATAGTGAACCTATCTCGTCATTGCCGGCACCAAACCCAGACAGCAGTAAATCCAGGAGATCAAATTCTGCGTTCTTTGCCTCCTCGATAATACGCAGAGCTTTTGCCTCATCAGCATCAACAATGGCATCTTTCGCTCTTCTGAATAAATCCTGCTTATCCAAATATGCGCCTCCTTTACAT
>CAMKHH010000358.1 GCA_946412445.1 uncultured Eubacterium sp. | reverse complement strand
GAGGATGTAGTTGATCAATCTTACGTATCTTCCGCCGGGGACTGCACCGGGTTGATTCCGTCTGCTCCTTCATCGGATGCGGAACTGGAGGCATATGAACAGCTTTATCATTTTATTCAGCCCGCCAGAGACGATGAAAAAAAAGAGGAATCCTAGTACAGCCGATCATAAATACCTTTCTGTTTCACTGGTCTGAATTCCGCGATAATCGCAATGTCAAAGCCTCGCCGTAGCCCGCTACGGCTGCATTTTGCCATCACGGTTCTCACGAAATCATCCTCATTGAATCAGCAAGTTATTTAATGTCGTCTATACTAGATCACGTGAAGGGCGGATCGATTACGTTCAAATGTAATCGATCCGCCTTTTACATACAACTTGTAAAGAGGAACGTACAAGTTGTATAATGGGATAAAAGCGGGAAGGAGGTTCATATGGATGCCAGCGGAAAGGCCAAGTATTTCACGCTGATGGAACGGTTAAAGGAAGATATTCTTTCCGGAAATATTCAGGCAGGTGAAAAGCTTCCCTCAGAGAATCAGCTGGCGGAGGAGTTTAAAATCAGCCGTCATACGGTTCGCAAGGCATTGTCTATCCTGGAAAATGAAGGCTATGTCACCGCCCGCCACGGGAAGGGAACCTTTTGCTCTGAGCGCATGATTCACCGCCATACATCTCATAATATCGCAGTTGTGACAACTTACATATCGGACTATATATTCCCACGTCTGATTCAGGGGATGGACAGGGTCCTGACTGCGAATGGCTACAGCATTATTTTGAAGAATACAGGAAATTCCAGAACCAATGAAGCAAAGGTTCTTCGGGAGATGTTGAATAAGCCTATAGACGGCTTGATTATAGAGCCCAGTAAAAGTCAGATTTTATGTAAGCATCTGAATCTTTATGAGATGCTGGATCAGTACGAAATCCCCTATGTATTTATTCAGGGAAGCTATCCGCAGATGTTGGATAAGCCCCGGATTTTGATGGATGACTGTCAGGGAGGATATCTGCTGACAAAATATCTGATCAGGCAGGGGCACAGGTATATCGCAGGAATCTTTAAGGCCGATGACAGCCAGGGCGCCGGACGCCATATGGGCTATACAAAAGCTCTGAAGGAAGCGGGAATCTTTTACGATCCGGAGATGGTAATCTGGTTTCATACAGAAGACCGGCGCATAAAGCCGCCGCTTTTGCTGAACCAGCTGCTGGACAGGGGTGTGCATATGGATGCAGTTGTCTGCTACAACGATCAGATTGCCGTGCTTGCTATTCAGACGCTCGGCAACAGGGGTTTAAACATACCGCAGGATATATCTGTTACCGGATACGATAATTCCCTGATTGCGGAGGCAGGACAAATCGGTCTTACGACCATTAATCATCCACAGGAAAGACTTGGAGAGATGGCGGCAGAACTGATTCTGGAACAGATTCGGAAGGTACCGCTTAAGAAAAGCAAGGTGGAACGATTGATACAGCCGGAATTAATCATCAGACAGTCTACCTGCCAGAAAAATAAGAAGGTATAAAAAATTATATAGTATAAAGGAGAAGAACTTATGAATGAAGCAAAGAATTACAAATTTTGGTTTTGCACCGGATCACAGGATCTGTATGGTGATGAATGCCTTGCACATGTGGCAGAGCATTCTCAGATTATCGTTGAGGGTTTGAATCAGTCAGGGATATTACCCTTTGAGGTTATCTGGAAACCAACCCTGATTACCAACCAACTCATCCGAAAGACATTTAATGAGGCGAATGCAGATGAAAACTGCGCCGGTGTTATTACATGGATGCATACATTTTCTCCTGCAAAATCCTGGATTTTAGGACTTCAGGAGTATCGGAAACCTCTTCTTCATCTGCACACCCAGTATAACCGTGAGATTCCTTATGATACCATTGATATGGATTTTATGAATGAGAATCAGGCAGCACACGGTGACCGCGAGTACGGACATATTGTCACCCGGATGAACATCGAGAGAAAAGTAATCATGGGATTCTGGGAGGATAAAGAAGTTCAGGAGCGCATCGCGGGCTGGATGCGTACGGCCATCGGAATCATGGAAAGCAGTCATATCCGTGTATGCCGTATCGCCGATAACATGAGAAATGTTGCTGTTACAGAAGGCGACAAGGTAGAGGCGCAGATTAAGTTTGGCTGGGAGATTGATGCGTATCCGGTTAATGAGATTGAGCAATATGTAGAAGATGTTAAAAAGGGCGATATTGATACGCTGGTTGAGGAGTATTACAGTAAATACGAGATTCTGCTGGAAGGGCAGGAGCCGGAGGAGTTAAAAAAACATGTTGCAGTACAGGCCGGGATTGAGCTGGGATTTGAAAAGTTCCTGTTAGAAAAGGATTATCAGGCGATTGTTACCCACTTTGGTGACCTTGGCGCACTGAAGCAGCTCCCGGGACTTGCAATTCAAAGGCTGATGGAAAAGGGCTATGGTTTCGGGGGAGAAGGAGACTGGAAGACGGCTGCTATGGTACGTCTTATGAAGATTATGACACAGGGCATCAAGGATGCGAAAGGAACTTCCTTCATGGAGGACTATACCTATAATCTGGTTCCCGGAAAAGAGGGTATTCTGGAGGCTCATATGC
>CAMKHH010000357.1 GCA_946412445.1 uncultured Eubacterium sp. | reverse complement strand
TTTTCTGTATAAATATAAGAAGATGAGGTCAGAAAATGATAGCAGCAAATAATGTGACATTACGTCTGGGTAAGAAAGCACTGTTTGAAGATGTTAATATTAAATTTACGGAAGGGAACTGTTATGGCCTGATTGGCGCCAACGGAGCCGGGAAATCCACATTTCTGAAAATTTTGTCCGGTCAGCTGGAACCCACGAATGGTGATGTCATAATCACATCGGGACAGCGCCTCTCATGCCTGGAACAGGATCATTTCAAATATGATGCCTATTCTGTTCTGGATACCGTGTTTATGGGAAATGCCAGATTATATGAGATTATGAAAGAAAAAGAGGCGATTTATGCCAAAGAAGATTTCACCGATGAGGATGGAATCAAGGCAAGCGAACTGGAGGGCGAATTTGCCGAAATGAATGGTTGGGAAGCGGAGTCCGATGCGGAGCAGATGCTGAATGGCCTTGGTATCAGTTCAGAATATCATTACTCCCAGATGGCGGATTTGAATGGTTCCCAGAAGGTGAAGGTATTGTTGGCCAGAGCGCTATTTGGAAATCCCGATATTTTACTTTTGGATGAGCCGACCAACCATCTGGATCTGGATGCCATTGCCTGGCTTGAAGAGTTTTTGATTAACTTTGAAAATACGGTGATCGTGGTATCCCATGACCGCTATTTTTTGAATAAAGTATGTACCCATACAGCCGATATTGACTATGGAAAAATTCAGCTTTATGCCGGAAATTATGATTTCTGGTATGAATCCAGCCAGCTGCTGATGAAACAGATGAAAGAGGCAAATAAGAAAAAAGAGGAAAAGATCAAGGAGCTGCAGGATTTTATCAGTCGGTTTAGTGCTAATGCATCCAAAAGTAAGCAGGCCACGTCACGTAAGCGTGCATTGGAAAAAATCCAGCTTGACGAGATCAGACCATCCAGTCGGAAATATCCCTACATTGATTTCCGCCCCGAGCGTGAAATCGGCAATGAGGTCCTGCAGGTGGAGAACCTGACAAAAATCATTGATGGTGAAGTGATTCTGGATCACATTTCATTTACGCTTGGAAGGGAAGATAAGGTGGCATTAGTCGGAGCCAATGAACAGGCAAAAACAACATTATTTAAAATTCTTGTGGGTGAGATGGAACCGGATGAAGGTTTTTATAAATGGGGAATTACCACATCCCAGGCATATTTCCCCAAGGATAACACCGCAGAGTTCGACAGTGACCTGACAATCGCGGACTGGCTGACACAATATTCTGAGATTAAGGATGTAACCTATGTCCGTGGCTTTCTGGGCCGCATGCTCTTTGCGGGTGAAGATGGGGTGAAGCGCGTAAAAATTCTGTCTGGTGGAGAGAAGGTACGCTGCCTGTTGTCTAAGATGATGATTTCAGGTGCCAATGTACTGCTTCTGGATGAGCCGACCAACCATCTGGATATGGAGTCCATCACAGCGCTGAACAATGGTCTGATCAAGTTTCCGGGTGTTATATTGTTTGCATCTCATGACCATCAGTTTGTGGAGACAACAGCTAACCGTATAATGGAAATCGTGCCCGGCGGAGCCCTGATTGATAAAATAACCACATATGATGAGTATTTGGAAAGCGATGAGATGGCCAGAAAACGACAGGTCTACACTATGACTGAGGAGGATAACTAGAAGGATGAAACGACCGGTTTTAGTAATAATGGCGGCTGGAATGGGGAGCCGTTACGGAGGATTAAAGCAGATTGATCCCGTGGATGAGCAGGGACATATCATCATGGACTTTTCACTGTATGATGCGGTGGAAGCAGGATTCCAGGAGGTTATTTTCATCATTAAACGGGAATATGAGACAGAATTCCGCGAGGCAATCGGGGATCGGCTGAACAACTTTGTGAAAGTACATTACGTGTATCAGGAACTGACCGATATTCCAGAGGGATTTAAGGTACCGGAAGGCAGGGTAAAGCCCTGGGGTACCGGTCATGCAGTGCTAAGCTGCATTTACGTACTGAATGAAGCGCCGTTTGCTGTTATCAATGCGGACGATTACTATGGAAAGCATGCATTCTCCCTGATTTATGAATACCTTACGCAGCATCAGGATGATGAAAAATATCACTATGCCATGGTGGGCTACAGACTGGGAAATACCTTGACGGAGAATGGCCATGTTTCCCGTGGGGTCTGTCGTACGGATGCACGCGGCTATCTGGAGGACGTATGTGAACATACGCATATCGAAAAGGCCGGAGAAAAGGTGATGTATACAGAGGACGATGGGAGAAGCTTTAGGGAAATTGCTTCTGACAGCATCGTGTCCATGAATTTGTGGGGATTCACCGACAGTTTTCTGGATGAGCTGCAAAGCCGTTTTGCCAGATTTCTGGCGGAAAATGTTCCCGAAAATCCTATGAAGGCCGAGTATTTTCTGCCAACAGTGGTGAATGAACTGTTAGAGGAAGAAAAATCAGATGTTCAGGTAATGCTTTCCGAGGACCGCTGGTATGGCGTTACATATAGAGAAGATAAACCAATGGTTGTAGAAGCAATAAGCAGGATGAAGAAGGAAGGGCTTTATCCCGAATACCTGTGGAGATAAAACAAATTATCGTATTTTTCATTGACAAACAAAGATTTTAAGGGTAATATATTGC
>CAMKHH010000356.1 GCA_946412445.1 uncultured Eubacterium sp. | reverse complement strand
TGTATGCCTCCGTTAAATTTGCAAGTCCGCCATTTGAGGCATAGTTGCTGAAAAGATCCTGTCCATAGCTGAAAACAATATCCGGGGCACTACCACCAGACATCATAATATTAAGCTTATCATCGGAAGAAGAGCGGGGAACTGCTACGAATTCTACGTTGATGTTCAATTTCTCCTTCACCTGTTGCTGAATCCATTTTGTCTGTGTATTATCCTCCGACGTTGTCCCCGGTGCCGCATCTCCCCGATCCCAGACCATCACTTTAATTGTTTCTTCTTTACCGCTGCTTTCCTCCTGTTTGCCCTCATTGGCACTTTTCTGGTTTCCATCACCCGCACACCCAGCAAGTATAGCTGATGATACAAGTATAATTGCCAAGCCCCTTAACCAACTTTTCTTCCTCATACTGTTACCTCCATTATTTATAATTTTTATTTGATTGTATCCATCGTTTGCTATTGTTTTTTCACCCTTTCACCGCACCCAACATAATGCCCGATGTAAAATACTTTTGAATAAATGGATATACAATCACCATGGGTGCCATAGATATAACAATACTTGCCGACTTAATGTTATCTGCAACAAGCTGTGATGTCATTCCCTCCTGTTGAGAGATTTTAACCGACTCTATCATCTGTTTCAAAACCATCTGCACCGTATATAAATTGGATGAATTTACATAATATAAAACATCGCTCAATCGATTCCATCTTCCAACTGCGTAGAACAGAGCAAGTGTTGCAAGTGTTGGAAAAACCAGGGGCAGGGCAATTTTGAGTAATGTCTGTATTTCACTGCACCCGTCAATCTTCGCTGCCTCATAGAGAGACGAATCAATTCCACGGAATGCCTGACACATGATAATCATGTTGTATGCTGAAAGAGCCTCCGGAACAATTAACGCCCAGACCGTATCGATTAATCCGAAATCTTTTACATTCAGATATTTCGGGATAATTCCAGGATCAAGATACATCGTAAGCACAAATAAGGTCATGACAACACTCACGCCTTTTAAATTCTTTTTTGAAAGCGGATAAGCCGCAAGTACGGTCATAAGCATACAGATTGCTGTAGCAGCACCCATCAATACTACGGAATAAAGGAAGGAGGATATGAAACTTCCGCTTTTGATTGCTTTTTGATAGGCTTCCATCGTAAACTCAACCAGATAAAGGAATACTTTCCCTGAAAGGATTGCATCCTTGGAACTGACTGAAATGGATATCACGCGTACAATCGGTACCAATGCTATGATACTGATTGCTATGAATAAAATCTTCCAGAAAAACTGAAATCTTTTTTCTTCTTTACTTCTCACTCCACTCATCACATAATACCCTCCTCTCCCATTTTTTTAGATATTTGATTTACAGAAAGGATTAATATAATTCCCACCACGGACTGAAACAGACCTACCGCAGTTGCAAAATCAAAGCGGGCAGACTGCAGACCAACGTTATATACATATGTACTGATTACCTCGGATGCACTTTTTATAAGCGTATTTCCCAACATATATGGCCGGTCGAAATCTATGGAGATAATCTTACCCAACTGCATAATCAGCATGATGGAGATCGTCGGACGAATCTGGGAAAGTGTTACATGCCAAATCCTCTGTAACCTCGTAGCTCCGTCAATATAAGCTGCCTCTCCCAAAGACGGATCTGTGGCCGTAAGTGCTGCCAGATATATAATCAGTGAATACCCCGCCGACTGCCAAATTCCGGAAATCCAATAGACGAGTCTCCATGCAAATGGGGATGTCAAAAATCCCACTTCACCTAATCCCATCTTGTGAAATAATCCATTAATCAGACCACTGGAGGAAAATAGCTGTGTCACAATACCTGCTATAATAACCCAGGAAAGAAAATTGGGGAGATACAAAATTGTCTGCGTAACCTTTCGTATTTTTTTACTATTGATTTCGAATAGAAATACGGCAATCAGAATGGGAAGCGGAAACCCCAGCATTAAGTCACCCACATTCAGAATCAGTGTGTTTTTCAAAGCACTCCAAAACTCTGTGGATGCAAATGCCTCCCTAAAGTGTGCAAAGCCTGCCCATGGGCTCTTCCAGATACCTGCAAATACATTGAACTTTTTGAAGGCTGCCACAACGCCCAGCATCGGCTTGTACTTGAATAAAATCATATAAACCACGGGAATCAAAAGCATCAGGTAGAGCTGCCAGGTGTTTTTCAGATAAACTTTCATCGGCACCTTCCCCCGCTTCTCTTGTCTATTTTTTTTCATCGAACTCCTCCTCGCATTCATTTTCCATATCGGTTTTATTATGTGTCCAGTTTTTTTACCAATTCCAATAGTTCCTGTGGCTGATGAATCACATAATCTGGCTGCTCTTCCTCCTTGTTCGGTATCATATTGTACCTTGGCGACCAGTCCAGAAGCACAGAAATAATCCCAAAACGGTTCGCCCCTACAATATCCTTCTTGAGATTATTTCCAACCATAAGAATCCTCTTTTTATCATCGTCTGACAAAGAGTTCTTTCTCATCGCATCCTGAAACATTTCTTTTGCGGGTTTTTGTACTCCCACAATTTCAGATATTGTTCTGGTTGTAAAGCAATGGGCTAATCCATTTTCTTCATATATATTCCGAAAGGACTGCTCTTCCC
>CAMKHH010000355.1 GCA_946412445.1 uncultured Eubacterium sp. | reverse complement strand
ATTTGTATCCAAGGCTACCAATTCTCCCTTTATGGGGGAGCGTTTGTTTGGAAAAGTAAAATGTACAATCTGTGGCGGGAATATCGTATATCAGGATATCTCCGCGATACGCAAGACAATCCCCTGCCGGGAAGAATTCCAAAAGGGATGATTTTTGGCTGCAATCACAAGGCCTATTTTAAAAACCCCTTAGCCAGCACGCATCTGCCGGTTGAGGGGTTTTATTCTCATTTGCTATTTTGGTTCTTATCTAATCTTCTTTTTTTGCCGTGGCTCTTTTTCTTGTTGTGCTCTTTGCTACACTCTTCTTTGTCGCAGTGCTCTCTGCCTTTGTTCCCGGCTTCTTCTTTGCAACCGTTTCTTCTCCTGCTTTTTTCGTTGCCGTCACTTTTTTTACCGCCGGAATCTTTTTTTCAGCTGAATCTGCTATATTGCTCGTCTCTGTTCCCGCTACTTTACCCTTCTTTTCCTCTCCGGCTTTTTTCGCAGCTTCCGCTTTTTTCGGCGCCTTCATCGGTGTGCAGGAGAACACTAATGTGCACATTGGCGGCAAATCAATCACCAGGGAATTCTCTCTGTCATCCCATTCCTCCTGTTTGCTGGTCTTGGCCCGGGGATTCCCTTTCCCACTACCACCAAAATCTTTTGCATCACTGTTTAAAATCTCTTTATATTTCCCATAGAAGGGTACTCCTACCTGGAACTTCTCATGCTCTACCGGAGCAAAGTTACAGACGAAAAGCAGTGTCTCCTCCGGCTTGCCGGTCTTGCGCAAAAACGACACAATATTATCCTCGCTCCGCGAACAATTGATCCACTCAAAGCCATCCGGATGGAAATCCTTTTGGCACATTGCCGGCTGTGTCCGGTACAATTGATTCAATGCTTTTACATAATCCTGTGTTTTCTTGTGTACCGGATACTCCAATACATTCCAGGGCAACTCCTCATTTTCATTCCACTCGGAGACCTGGGCAAACTCCTGCCCCATAAACATCAGCTTCTTGCCCGGATGCCCATACATAAAGCCATAAGCCGCCCGCAGGTTATTCGCCTTCGCCTCATAAGTTTCACCCGGCATCTTACACAGCATAGAATACTTGCCATGCACCACTTCATCGTGTGAAAATACCAACACAAAGTCTTCACTGTATGCATACAGCATACTGAATGTCAGTTCTCCATAATGATGATTTCTGAAATACGGATCATACGACATATAACCGATGAAATCATTCATCCATCCCATATTCCATTTATAATCAAAGCCCAAGCCATTATCCTTGACATTACCGGTAATCTGCGGCCAGGCCGTAGACTCTTCAGCAATCAGCAAGGCACCGTTCTTCCGTCCCTTAAACACAGAATTCAGATGCTTTAAAAACTCCACTGCCTCCAGGTTCTCATGGCCACCATAAATATTCGCTACCCACTCGCCATCGTTCTTTCCATAGTCCAGATACAGCATCGAGGCTACCGCGTCCATGCGGATTCCGTCAGCATGGTACTGCTCTGCCCAAAACAGCGCATTGGCAATGAGGAAATTCTTCACCTGCGGCCTGCCATAATTATAAATCAGCGTTCCCCAATGGGGATGAGAGCCTTGCCGCGGATCCTGATGTTCATACACACAGCTTCCGTCAAAACATGCCATACCATAAGCATCTCTGGGGAAATGGGCCGGAACCCAGTCCAGAATCACGCCAATTCCCTGCTCATGCAGATAATTCATAAAATACATAAAATCATCCGGCGTACCATAACGGCTGGTCGGCGCATAATATCCCGTCACCTGGTATCCCCAAGAAGCATCCAACGGATGTTCCATCACCGGCATCAGTTCCACATGGGTATATCCCATCTCCTTCACATATTCCGCCAGCCGCGGCGCAATCTCCCGATAATTATAGAACTCGGAGCCAACAATCTCTTTTCCTTCTTCATCCACCGAGATAGGCTTGCGAATCCAGGAACCCAGATGAATCTCATAAATGGCCATCGGCTTTATCTTGGAATCGTTCTTTTTCCGCTCTTCCATCCACTGATTGTCAGTCCACTTAAATGTATCAATATTCCATACCACCGACGCATTATTCGGACGGAGTTCCGCATAGTTCCCATAAGGATCGGCCTTTAGCATCGGCTCCCCCTTGCGGTTTTTAATCTCATATTTATAAATAGTCCCTACATCCAGTCCCGGAATGAACAGCTCAAACACACCAGAGCCCCCCAGCCGCTTCATCTGGTGGCGCCGTCCATCCCATCGGTTGAACTCTCCTACTACACTTACCCGCATAGCGCACGGTGCCCATACAGAAAACAATATACCCTTCACGCCCTTAATCTCTATCGGATGCGCCCCCATCTTCTTATAGACATCGTAGTAAATACCTGCCTCAAACTTCTTCAGATCTGCTTCACTATACTGGGTTCCAAATGCATATGGATCCGAAAGCTCCTCCTGAGTGCCATTGTCATAAGTCACCAGCAACGTATAGTCAGTGATGCTTTTTCTGGGCACCAGCACGGCAAAAAATCCGTCCTCATCCTGCATCTCCATGGGATATGTCTTCCCGGTCCCTGTCAGCTTCACCGTCATCTCTGCTGCAGTCGGGATAAATGCCTGAATCAGCAGTCCTGCCTCTGTCACAT
>CAMKHH010000354.1 GCA_946412445.1 uncultured Eubacterium sp. | reverse complement strand
GTGCCGATCCTGATCCTGACGGCAAAAAATATGGAGCCGGATAAAATACTGGGCTTGGACCTGGGGGCTGACGATTACATTACAAAGCCTTTTTCCTCTCTCGAGCTGGTTTCCCGCGTAAATGCCCATATCCGCAGAAATTATAAATTCAATCAGAATGAAGGCATAATAAAATATGGAGATCTGAAAATAGACAGGGAAAAATGCCAGGTACTGAAAAAAGAGGAAAACTGCAACCTGACCGCTACGGAATACAAGCTTCTCCTAAAGCTGATCTCCTCGCCGGAGCGGGTTTTCACCAGATCACAGCTGTATGAATCCATCTGCGGAAACAGCATCGAAGGCGACGAAAATACCATCGCAGTGCATATCAGCAGGCTCAGGGATAAAATTGAGGATGATCCCAAAGAACCAAAATATATTATTACCATAAGAGGACTGGGATATAAAATTGAAAAACACTAAAAAGGCCATTAGCCTCCACAGGCTGATTATTACAAGACTGGTATTGTATCTGTCAATTGCATTGGTAGCCATACTGCTGTTAAGCATGGTTCTGGATTTTATGTATATGCAATATTTTGAAAAGAGGGACCTGTTTGATAAGCTGGAAATTAACCTCAAAGAGTATCAGGAGGTTTCGGAGGGCTATCTGATAAAGAACCGTGCTACCATGGAAATCGTGGACAGCAATCTCAAAGTGGTTTCTTCAAAGGGATTAAAACATCTGGACGGTCATGAATACACACCGATCGAATTCACCAAGCTCCTGGGAGACAACTCATACAATCAGAATGTAGATTATGAAACGGTGCATGGAACTGACGGTAAGGAATATACCGTCGTGCTGATGCAATCCATTACCAATAAAACTCTGAAAAAGGAAAATGAGATTTCCGCTTTTTACACCTATGGCTTTTTATCAGGTACCTTGATCTTATTTTTTACAGCCTTTATTCTATTTGTACGTTCCATCTACAAGCCGATCCAGGAAAGTTTTATTTTCATACAAAGCAACATTACCAAAACGCCATACGATAAAACAAAGGCCAATGTCGATCTGACTTCTCTCACTGAATCAAAGAAAGTAATGCAGAGCTACAACGACATGCTCGACGAAATGGAACAGATGAGAAAGGACAAGGAGACGGCCATCGTTCAAAGCAACAAACTGATCTCCAACCTGTCTCATGATCTGAAATCGCCCATTACAACCATTATCGGATATTCCGAGGTTCTGGTTCAGGAAAGTTTGGAACCGGATGAGCAGAAGGAATATCTTACTTATATCCATCAGAGCGCTTCTGATCTGAACGAACTGGTTTACCTCCTGTTCGAGCAGATGAAATATCAGCACTCCGATTATCCCATCAATCTGGAATGCGGCGATATCAACAGCTTTTTCAGGGATATCTGCGCCAACTATTACATGCTGTTTGACAAAAGAGGTTTTCAGGTGGATATTCGGATTGAAGAGGAACCTCATACAATGTATTTCGATAAGGTCCATATGAAGAGAGCCTTCGTCAATATATTTGAAAACTGCCTGAGTCACAACCCAACCCCTACAAAGGTCCAGATCGTCACTCAGACGGATGATTCCCATTATACCGTGCTTTTCAAGGATGACGGCGCCGGTATCAGGGAAGAGGATCGTCAGAGCATCTTCGAGCCTTTTTTTCAAGGTGACGATTCCCGTTCCAACAAGCACAGCGGTCTTGGGCTTTATGTCACCAGACAGATCATAGCGAAGCATGGCGGCAGTATCTCACTGGCCCGCGATCCTGATTACAAAACGGTGTTTCAGATACAATTCCCCTGTTAATTGTCTGTGTCGCACGATGCAGCCCATCATAACTTTAAAAGGCAGAAAGCTCTGTTT
Source organism: uncultured Eubacterium sp. (assembly GCA_946412445.1). Taxonomy (GTDB): domain Bacteria; phylum Bacillota; class Clostridia; order Lachnospirales; family Lachnospiraceae; genus Novisyntrophococcus. The sequence goes on along the minus strand of CAMKHH010000354.1, from coordinate 772 downwards.
TGACCAGCAATCTGCCTTTCCTATTGCTAAAACTCGCTATAGATAAATTTCGGTGCAGACGAGATATCTCCGAAAATGAAATATCCGTAGATAATCATCATAATCAGATAAAAGATCAGAACATCCCTCGTGAACCGAAGCTTTTTACTGCTGTTGATTTTCGTTCGCAAAGTTGTAAATATCTTCATTTACAGTAACCCATCCTTTCCATCCCAGGTGCATGGTGTCCTCCAGAAAATACGGAGTATATTCCTCCCCGGAGTGATCTGCCACCTGAGCACCATATTCCTTCGCTATGGTACGGATATTTTCATAGTACTGCTCACGGTCTTTTTTCGGAAAACCGGTATAGTCGTACCACCATCCATTGACAGGAACATTGATGATCAACGGTTCGATCTCCAGCTCACGGCAGGACTTCAGAAAAATTCTCAGATCGTCATACTCGGGAGAGCTGCAATAGCTGCTGTTTAAACCTGAATTTTTTCGCGCCTTCAGCTGAGGTCCAAGATACCATTTATAATAAGCGTCCTTGATGTAAAAATGATTGCTTGCCGTGTGCTTTTTCCCGTCCGCCTCCGCGTCCTTTAAATACGCGTCCCAATCTATGGAGGAGGGAGCTTCTTTTATTTTGGAGGGGCGTCCAAAGCCTTTCATGTGTGCCAGTGTCGCAACGCCCAATTTTGTTCTCTCATTTAAAAATCCGGAATACATTTTGTAATAAATTTTATCCTTTAATCCCGCATTATGCTTCCAGAAGATTTTCTCATAC
>CAMKHH010000353.1 GCA_946412445.1 uncultured Eubacterium sp. | reverse complement strand
CTACGTTGGGTTCGGGTGCCATGACAAACCCGTTTGATGACATAACCGCTCCTGATGTGGATGTCATCTTGCTTATAGGTTCCAATCCGGAGGAAGCACATCCAGTGTTTGGAACAAAAATCCGCCGCGCGGTGCGTGAAGGATGTAAATTAATTGTTGTTGATCCCAGAAAGATTGATCTTGCGAAAAATGCTGAGATACATCTTCAGTTGAAGCCGGGAACAAATGTAGCCTTTGCCAATGGTATGATGCATATCATTCTGGAAGATGGTCTGGCAGATATGGAATTTATAAAGAACCGCACAGAGGGATTTGAAGAACTAAAAGAAGTCGTGAAGGACTATACGCCGGAGAAGGTGGCACAGGTCTGTGGCATCGATGCTGAAGACCTTCGAAAGGCCGCACATCTGTATGCCAGAGCAAAAAAGGCACCGATTATGTACTGTCTGGGGGTTACGGAACACTCTACCGGTACCGAGGGCGTTATGAGCTTGTCCAATCTGGCCATGATGGTGGGTAAAATCGGGCGCCCCGGCTGTGGAATTAATCCCATACGAGGACAGAATAATGTGCAAGGTGCCTGCGATATGGGCTGCCTGCCGGGAGATTTGCCCGGTTACCAGAAGGTAAAGAATCCGGAAGCACTCAAGAAATTCTCCGAATACTGGGGGACAACACTTAATCCCACGGTTGGCATTACGGCAACCCGGATGCCAGAAGCCGTTGCAGAGGGTAAGGTGAAGGCGCTGTATATTTTCGGAGAAGATCCGGTACGCACCGACCCGGATATCGGGCATATTAAAAAGATGCTGAAGGGTCTGGATTTCCTGGTGGTTCAGGAACTGTTCATGACAAAGACAGCCGAGTATGCGGATGTAATTCTGCCCGGTGTGTCTTATGCAGAGAAGGAAGGTACATTTACCAATTCTGAGAGACGGGTGCAGAGAGTTCGAAAAGCGGTGGAGCTTGAAGGAGACATGAGGCCGGATGCCGAGATCTTCTATGACGTGATGAACCGTCTGGGATATCCGCAGCCAACCTTAAGCGCAAGTGAGATTATGCAGGAAATTGCAGAGCTTACCCCTTCTTATCACGGTATCAGCTATGACCGCCTGGATGCGGGGGAGACGCTGCAATGGCCATGTAAGGATGAAAAAGACAAAGGTACTGCTATTTTACATGTGGGTAAGTTTACCAGGGGCCTTGGATATTTCTATCCGGCGAAGTACCAGCCTTCCGCGGAACTTCCGGATGAAGAGTATCCGTTTACCATGATTACAGGCCGTATGCTGTACCATTATAATGCCGGTGCTATGACACAGCGCACGGAAGGACTTAATGACCTACATTCCTCCTCCTATATGGAGATGCATAAAAGTGATGCCGAGGCTCTTGGAATCAAGAATGGAGATCGTGTAAAAGTAGCTTCCCGCCGCGGCGAGATTGAGACAACGGCGATTGTTGCGAATAAGGTCAATTTAGGAGAAGTATTCATGACGTTCCACTTCGAAGATGGGAATGTCAACCATCTGACAAATGCAGCGACCGACAGCTTTGCAAATGTGCCGGAATATAAAGTGTGTGCAGTACGTATCCGGCGCGTCTGATATATAAATGAATAGTTACTGTCCACTTCACTTTGTGGACAGTAACATTATGGAAGCAGAGAGGCAACTGGTGTGCCTGCCGGTCTTCAAAACCGTGTTGCGGTATTTATTGCCGTGGGTGGGTTCGATTCCCATATGCTTCCGCCAAAAAAATACAACATGTAGATGAAAGGGTATGACCCTTTGATCCTGATAGCATTATATTGTACCCGTCCTGTCGGGTAAAAAGAGGGATTCGATGGATAGCATTATTATAGGAACAGCAGGTCACATAGACCATGGAAAGACAGCACTGATAAAAGCACTTACCGGGCATGATACGGATACGCTGGCAGAAGAAAAGAAGCGTGGAATATCAATCAACCTGGGATTTACCAGCTTTCAGCCGGACAAGGGACGTATACTCGGTATCGTGGACGTTCCGGGACATGAGAAATTTATCAAGAATATGCTGGCAGGAGCTACAGGAATTGATGCGGCGCTTATCGTCATTGCAGCAAATGAAGGGATTATGCCTCAAACCAGAGAACACATAGATATCTTAAGTTATCTGGGAATACAGAAAAGTCTGATTGTACTTACGAAAATAGACATGGCAGAAGAGGATTTCAAGGAGCTGGTAATTGAGGACATACAGGATTACCTGAAAGGAACTTTCCTGGAAAATACGAAAATTGTGGAAGTGGACTCCATCAGCGGCAGAGGTATCGATGCTTTGAAGAGGGAACTGCAGGAGCTGACCTCTGATATTCCGGGACGGAGCGTTACGAAAAAGCCACGTATGAATATTGACCGTATCTTTTCTATAAAGGGATATGGCACCGTAGTTACAGGAACCTTGATGGAAGGGCTTTTAAAAATAGAGGATGAACTTGTTGTCTATCCACAAGGCATTCCGACAAAAGTCAGGAATCTGCAAGTGCACGACCATGATGTAGAGACAGCCTATGCGGGACAGCGTACAGCGATTAACCTGTCCAATGTTTCGGTGGAAGCGTTAAAACGTGGAAATACGGTTGCTACGAAAAATAACGTCTATGTTACAAATAT
>CAMKHH010000352.1 GCA_946412445.1 uncultured Eubacterium sp. | reverse complement strand
AGGAGTTTTTACAGGATGTTTCTCTCAGCCAGCCAACGGACTTTTCTGTTCCTACTTTAGATGGCTGCAGTACTGTTCACGGCTGGGTTCTGCCGCCTCACAATATGGAAGAAGGAAAAAAGTATCCGGTAATCCTCTATATCCACGGTGGTCCTCACCCATTTTACACCTATGCTCTGACTTTAGAACACCAGGCCTTTGCTGCAGAAGGTTTTGGCGTCATTTGCTGTAATCCAAGAGGTAGCAGCGGCTACGGCTGGAAGCACCAGAATATGGGAGATGGCAGACGTACAGAGCCTTATTATGACTGCCTGCAATTTGTAGATGAAGCTATTCGCAGATTTCCTTGGATTGACGAAAACCGCCTAGGCGTTACTGGCGGTAGCTATGGTGGCTATATGACCAACTACATCGCTGCTCATTCTAAACGCTTCAAAGCATATATTTCCCAGCGAAGTCTTGCTAACGATCAGATTATGTATGCCAGCTCTGATGAAACCGGAAGCAGCGCAGGCTTCGATTCTTTCCCACAGTTTATGATGGAAAATCTAAAAAAATCTGTGGTATCTTACGCAGAAAACATCGACCGTCCATTTCTGATACTCCACGGTTCCGATGACTGCAGAACACCTGTGGAAGCTGCAAAGCAGCTATATACGGCTATCCGTGACACACATCCTAATCTACCGACTAAGCTGGTTTTATATCCGAATACCGGACATTCTCAGCCAGAGGATCCTGCCATGCTGCAAAGCTACTATAATGAAATGGTATCTTGGTTTCGCAAATACCTTTGAAGTTCAAAACGGTTCTATAATAAATGTTGGGGTGACCGCCTCAACATTTATTCTTTCCACAACTCAATACTAAACGAAAAGAGACAGATTTAGCTCTGTCTCCTCGGTTGTTTTAATAATTTTTGTTTGTGCTCCACTCCAACATTTGACATTGAGCCGATTTTTTTATTCTGCTTTCTTCACCATGCAGCCCTTCTTGTACAGCGCAATTCCGTACTTTAATATCGGTCTGTATCCGTCAGCTGAAAGTGGTGCAGCATAATCCTGCGCTTCTATCTGCTGCAATGCCTCTTCGCATTTCTCTTCCATCTCTGCAAAGGTCTTTGCCACTTTTAACTCCAAAATAATAGCTTTTCCCATAAATTTCTTTTCACAGAGAATCAAATCCGGTCTGCCCGTTCCACTCTCACGATTGGACTGCACCATATACCGACCTGCATTCTTCAAAAGCCCTGTCAAAAATCCATGGTAGTAGCTCTCCGCATAATCGAAGTAGCTGATAGTGTCCATCAGCTGCTGGCTGATGAAATTCTCAGCCGCTTCGCAGTCCCCTTCTTCGAAAGCCTTAATGAGACTGCTTCTATCCACATTTGCTATCTTCTGGTCAAACCATTCTTTGATGCTTTGTTCATAAATGGATGCAATCTCCTCGTTGGGAATCGCCATTTCAATATAGATATTCCGTTTCTCTATTCGCTGGCTTTTCATCTTTAGATATCCTGTGAAGAACAAAAAGTTCCACAGATTATCTTTCGATGTGTGAATATCTCCATAGGTTATTTCTTCATGAACCGGCTTTTCTATGGTGCCGCCGTCCATCAAAATCTCCAGCTCCTGGCGGGTCATATCGTCTGCTTCTTCTACAAGTTCCTTTACAATTCCGTTGCTGGAAGTGTTGGACCAATAGGGTTTTGTTGAAATTTGATTCCCCGACAGCACGCTTTTTGTATAGTTTAAAATGCTCCACGGATTGTAAATTTCTGTATTTCCGAAAAGATAGCCGTCATACCAGTCCTTTGCCTCACAAAACCTGCCAGAAAGGTCATAATAGGACAGCAATTCCTGCACTTCTTCACTCGTAAAGCCAAAACAGCTGCTGTAATTCTCGCTGATAATCGAATGAATTTCTAAATTATTCAGTCCCGTAAAGATACTCTCCCTGCTGATTCTAAGGCATCCTGTCACTACACCAAACTTCAGATAGGGATTGGTTTTCAGGGCGGACTCAAAGAGGGAGCGGATGAAGCCAATCATTTCATCGTAAAAACCACCGAAATATGCACACTCTAAAGGTACGTCGTATTCGTCAATGAGAATCATTGCTTCCTTCCCATGATATTTGTACAGGCACTCGGATAGAAATCGGATTGCGTCTACATATAGGGAAGCATCTTCTCTTTCTTTTAGAATCGCCTCGTATTTTTCCTGTGCGTTTCCGTTCATTTTACCGGCAAGTACGTACTGATGTCTGGAAAACTCTGCAACAATTTCTCGTTTTAACATAGTGTACGCCATTGCAAAGTCACTTTGTTTGGCTGATTTTAGCGATAAAGAAATCACAGGGTACTGCCCCATATGGGCAAGATACTTTTCTCCGGTGTCCATGATAGCAAGCCCTTCGAAGAGATGGCGATTGTCTATCTTCTCCCCTTCCGGCGTTCTCTCGTCTTCAAAGAAACGGCGAAGCATGGAAAGATTCAGGGTTTTGCCAAAACGACGGGGTCTTGTGAGCAACGTTGTCTGTGCCCCTGTATCAAGTAATTCCTTTATCAGCAAGGTTTTGTCTACTAAGTACAGGTCTTCTTCTTTAAATTTCTTAAAATCCTCAAATCCAATGGGAAGTCTCTTCTTATCCATCTTCGA
>CAMKHH010000351.1 GCA_946412445.1 uncultured Eubacterium sp. | reverse complement strand
CGGTTGTAGTGGGAATTATCATTTCAAAATTGATAAAAAAACCCTGAATATACAGAAAACCTGCCACCGGCAGCTTTTCTTGCATACTTTGGTATTTCAAAACAAGAGCCGGTACAGCATCAAAGAACTGTACCGGCTCTTGTTACGGTGATATAATCAGCGATTTTCATACATGTTTGCATAATAGTTTTGATACTCACCCGAAATAATTGTTTCCCACCATTCTTTATGATCCAGATACCATTGAATGGTTTTTTGGATTCCATCGGCAAATTTTGTCTCTGGCAGCCATCCAAGCTCTCTGTGAATCTTGGCAGGATCGATGGCGTAGCGCATGTCATGACCTTTCCGGTCCGTTACATAAGTAATCAGGCTTTCCGGTTTACCAAGCTCCTTGCAGATAATCTTAACAATATCAATATTCGTCATTTCATTATGTCCGCCTATATTATAGACTTCACCGACACGTCCCTTGTGAATAATCAGATCGATTGCCTTGCAATGATCTTCCACATAGAGCCAGTCACGGACATTCTCACCTTTTCCGTATACGGGAAGTGGTTTGTCATTCAGGGCATTGGCAATCATCAGAGGAATCAGTTTTTCCGGGAAGTGATAGGGGCCATAGTTATTGGAGCAGCGGCTCACGGTGACAGGCAGACCATAGGTGCGGTGATAAGCCAGTACCAACAGGTCAGCTCCGGCTTTTGAGGAGCTATAGGGGCTGCTTGTGTGAATCGGTGTCTCTTCGGTGAAGAACAGGTCCGGCCGGTCCAGCGGTAAGTCTCCATAGACTTCGTCAGTGGAAACCTGATGGTATCTCTGGATTCCATATTTTCTGCAGGCATCCATCAGGACAGCGGTGCCTTTAATATTTGTATCCAGGAAAACTTCAGGATTTTCGATGGAACGGTCTACGTGGCTTTCAGCAGCGAAATTTACCACGATGTCAGGATGCTCTTCTTCAAAGAGTTTGTAGACAGCCTCTCGGTCTGTAATGCTTTCTTTTACAAAGCGGAAATTGGGGTTATCCATAACAGGTGCAAGAGTCGACAGGTTGCCGGCGTAAGTCAGACAGTCCAGACATACGATACGATACTCAGGATATTTCTTTAACATATGAAAAATGAAGTTGCTTCCGATAAAACCGGCACCGCCGGTTACAATAATATTCATCAATTAAAATCTCCTTATAATTCAGAATAGGCACATTAATGCAGTACATCCAGAAATTTTCCGTCCAGTACATCTTTCAGGTATTTGCCATATTGGTTTTTCTTTAAAATCTCATAGACCTTTAAAACCTCGTCTTTGGTAATCCAACCGTTCAAATAAGCAATTTCCTCCAGACAGGCAATTTTTCTGTGCTGGTGATCTTCCATAGTCTTTACAAAGTTTGTTGCTTCGACCAGGCTTTCATGGGTTCCGGTATCCAGCCAGGTAAATCCCTGACCCAGCATTTCCACATTCAAATCCCCATGTTCCATATAGATGCGGTTCAGGTCTGTGATTTCCAGTTCTCCGCGTGGACTTGGTTTTAAATTACGGGCATATTCAACGACACGGTTATCATAAAAATATAGGCCGGTAACGCAGTAATTACTCTTAGGCTCCGCAGGCTTTTCTTCAATCGACAGGGCCTTTCCGTCCTCTCCGAATTCCACGATACCGAATCGCTCAGGATCGTCTACATAGTAGCCGAAGACGGTAGCTCCATTACCTGATTCTGCCGTTGAAACTGCCGCTCTCAGACGTTTATTGAGGCCGTGTCCGGCAAAGATGTTGTCGCCCAATACCATCGCTACAGAGTCTTTCCCGATAAATTCCTCGCCAATGATAAAGGCCTGTGCCAGGCCATCCGGACTTGGCTGTACTTCATAGGAAAGATTTACGCCAAACTGATGGCCATCCCCCAGAAGCTCCCGAAAACGCGGCGTGTCCTGTGGCGTGGATATGATCAGAATATCCCGGATGCCGGCATTCATGAGTACGGACATCGGATAGTAAATCATCGGTTTATCATAAATTGGAAGTAACTGTTTTGAGGTTACCATGGTGAGAGGGTAGAGACGTGTACCCGATCCACCGGCTAATATAATCCCCTTCATATAATTCTCCTTTTTTGTAACTTATCCTTTGCAACTATAGACATTATAAAAGGTGACCCTAGGTCACCTTCAAGCGTTTTAAGAAAAAATTAAGAAACTCTACACAGAAATATGCCCGCATCCTTGGTTATATGAAATCCGTACCTGGTTTTTTTCTTTACAAAGGACAGAAATTCCTTGTAACGATCCAGGATATACTGATTCTGATTGCCGTGGCAGGAGAGAATATAAGAAATTAACGGTTCCGGTTCCGGGATGAGAAGAGAATCCTCATACGGTTTCCACGTAACCTGGGAGAAACAGGATTTGAGAATATCCATTCCATTTTCACGGCCAAAATTCTCGTATAATCTATCTGCTGACAGAACAATCCGTTCATCAAATTCCTGTACCAGATCACTTACTTCCTTCATATGGTTACTGCCATAGGTACTGCACAGGAATACGCCGCCAGGCTTCAGCACACGCCGGACCTCTGTACAGACCCGCTTTATATCTTCGCAGTAGAAGAGTACATGGTTGGCAATCACCAGATCGAAAGATTAATTTTTTA
>CAMKHH010000350.1 GCA_946412445.1 uncultured Eubacterium sp. | reverse complement strand
GTATTAAACGTAAAACTATTATCTACAAAAAGACTTTCTAAAGCAGTCTCAACAATTGGATATAATTTAAAAATACAAATCAGAAGAAACGCCGGGGCAATCAACACATAAGGAAGAAAGCGCATTTTTTTTGATAAATGTAGCATAAGGTTCCTCCATCCATTCTTATAAGGCAGGTAATTGCAAGAGTCTCTGCAGAATATGTACATACCCAACAATTACCTGCAAACGGTTTACTTATTATACTTTTCCATTACCTTTTCAATCTTGTTTACTGCATTCTCCAGCGAATCCAAAACATCGGAGCCATTTTTGATATCCTCCCAAGTATTCTGAATAATGGTGTCGTACTCCGTATATCCGGGGGTCATCGCCCTGGGTACAGCTGTGTTAGCAGACTCATATGCTGCAATTTTCATATATTCCGGAGCCTTATCACTCTTCATCATCGTTTCAACACCCGCAACTGTAGCAGGAACATCTCCATTTGCCTCAAGCCACATTGAATTGCCTTCACCAATAGACATAAATTTGATGAATTCAGCTGCAAGCTCTTTATTCTTTGCATTCTTTGGTATTCCAAAATGCCAGCTTCCAGTAGGGGTCCCTACTTCGCTTTCATGCCCCTCAAAAGCAGGTACGGGAGCGTATGCATAATCTTTCATTCCTTCCTTATCGCAGGAATTTGCCATCCATGTTCCATCTACGATAAAGACGATTTTACCTGCACGGAAGAAATCTCCTGCATCATCCGCCGTGATCCCTTTTAACGAAATTCTGTCATTAAAAAGTTCCTGATACCAGGTTGCACCATCAATCCAGGCCTTATCGTCAATCACACCCTCCGCTGTATAACCATCATCCCCTATATTCTTTCCCCCCATACTATTCGGTATCTGGTTCATCTGATATGTACGGCTAACCTGAGCAAATGTGATTCCTGATATTCCTTTCGAACCATCCGGATCGACCTTATCCAGCGTCTGTTTGGCATAATCTGTCACCTGTTCCCACGTCAGACGGTTTTCCGTCGTACTTTCTGGTATCTCAATTCCAGCCTCTTTTAATAGTGCAGTATTGTACCACAAAAGCTGAGACGAGCTATTCATCGCCGGTGCATAAAACACGCCATCCCAGCTTCCTGCTTCATAAGCTGAATCGTTGAACATTTTCTTTTCATCCTCAGTAAAATACTCATCCATTGATGTTACCCAGTCCTTTACAGCGTAGGAGGCTACCAGAGGAACATCTATCCCTATTACATCATAATCATCTGAGCCAGATTCCAATTTTACTTGTAACATCTGCAGATAATCGGAATGAGAATAAAGTTCCATATTAACCTTCGCACCAGTCTCTTCTTCAAATTTGGCTACAATTGGTTCCAAATTCTCTTCCCAATCACCTGCGCCAGTATCCGTCCAGGTAATTTCCTGTCCCGCAAAGGGTTTGTCTGAATTTTCTGTTGCACTACTGCCCTCTGTTTTAGATATGCTGTCGGAATTGCTTTTTCCTGTTTCCTGCTCTTTACCCGGATAGTTTCCACCTTCAGAGTTTTTGCCACATCCACTTAACAAACTTCCTGCCATCACACTGATTAACAACCATGCTACCATTTTCCTGCTTTTCATCTGATTTCCTCCCTATTTAAATTGTCATTTTGATAATTTTTCAAAGAGATCCATATATAATGCATCTCTATGAATTGCATATACATATTTTATAAAATGGCGCGTCTTATCAATGCCCCATTTGTGATCATATTCTGGAATCGGACTATGCTCAATACGTTCTTCCATAAATGATTCATCTATTAGCCATGCAACAGCGGTGACATCCCAGATTGCCCGACTCCAGCACTTACCCTGGCCAACCAAAAAGGCTTCCTGGACGGTATTCTCAACCAGATAATTGCAAAGCTCATTTTTACCTTTCAGCCAAAAGTTCAATTCAGGACCTGTAGTAGTAAACGAAGATACAACTCCCATACAAGGAAGAAGAACTAGTGGCACTCCACATTCAAAGATTACTCTTGCAGCCGCCACGTCCTGGCGGGCATTGAATTCTTTATTGTCATGCCAGTCCAACGCATTCCCTCCAAGCCAAATTACGACAATTTTCCTAATAATTGAAGGCTCCATCAAAATAGCAGATGCAATATTGGTAATTGCACCAATTGCAATTACATACAGCGGGTCGCTATCATCACGTTCTAACGCCAGATTCACCAAATTCCTGGCGGCCGATGATTCCACGGCTTCCTTCTTATTTTGCAAATACATTCTGGAACCTTTGAAGACCACTTTCTTATATTCTTCTTTCCTCAACAGGCCTAATACCTTATGAATCTCTTCAAAGCTTTTTTCCATGCCATCTTCCGGACTTTCTGAATGGTGATTGAAAAAGGGCGCTGCATAGATTGCCTGTAATCTTAACTTTTCGTCTGACTTAAGCAAATAGGCTAATGCAAACTGATCATCGATTTCATTGTATGTATCTGTGTCAATTACAACGTCAACCACGCCCCTCGGTCTTTCTAACCTCTTTAACAAATCACCTGTATTCAGATGATACTTCTCCCACATACTTTTTCCTCCTATCTTTTAATAAAATATTTTCCGAAATCATTTTCCGTAACACAATAGTAATTCGATTTCCCTATAATGTCAATAT
>CAMKHH010000349.1 GCA_946412445.1 uncultured Eubacterium sp. | reverse complement strand
TAACAAAGTATCGTAATTTTTAATATAAATTTTATTACTTATTTATACCAATATTCTGACATAAACGTAAATACTGAAAATATTGCCAAATAATCTTTTCACATATGGGTGTACGCAAAAAATCCATCTAAAGGGTTTCCCCTGAAGATGGATTTTTGCTTTTTAATTTATTCTTTTCGAGCAGCTTTTATTTGCTGACAATCTATACTACAGCCTCTACCAGCACTCTGTCACCGATGTGTATTTCCTTCACACCAATTTCCTTTTTCTTGTTGAAATTATAGCTGAGCATATAGCCCTTCTTTAAATGGAAATAATCCAAGTAGTCTGACAATTGCTTCTCACCGCGCTCATGATAGGCATTGCCCCTCCAAACCTTCAGTTCGATGATAAACTGCTCTCCATGGTAGTCTACAACGATATCCATGCGACGTGCATTCCTTGTCTCCGGCTCAATGTAATAATTCCCAGTTCCGTTTATAATAGGGCGGAGGTACAACAGGAAACGCCTGCGTCCCTCTTCTTCATCGAATTCCTCCATCTTGTCTCCATAAATACTATCAAAATGATCTACATATTTTGTTAGAACCAATGTTATATCCAGATGTCCGCCGTGGATAAACTGGCTTTTATTCTGAGAGCCCATCTGAAAAATTTCATTTTTTTGTGCATCTCCCGCAGTAAGAAAATAATCATATAATACAGTTTCAAAAATCCGATTAGAAATTATAACATTCCCACCTTCGTTTTTTGCAAATCCAAGCATGATTGCCATATCTATCGATGTGTCAAATGGGCTGAATATGACTTTCTCCCCACTGAACAGCATGGAATATATTCTTTGATTAAGTTCTGGATAATCCTGCAGCTTTCCCATCAAAGATTCAAACAGCGTATTTTTCTCCGACAGAAGCTTCCTGACCGCTTCAAGAAATCCTTCCTTTGTCCACGCTGCTGCCCAATCCGGAAAGGCCCCACTGCCTGCAATATCCTCATCTATCAGCTTGCAGGTGCGGGAAACAAGGAAGGGATAACCAGATGTGTAGTCATAAATCAACCCTGCCATTTCATCCACATTCATACCAGTATGATGGTCTATCTCGTAATCTCTCAGCATTCCTGCAATGCCGTCCTTGGAAAAACTCATGTTCACCTTAAAATCAGCGGCAATATTCCATGGACTGTTCACCTTGTGCGCCTCATCCGGCCTGATTTTCCGTTTGATGTTTTTCACATCATATACACCTGCAAGAATAACCGACTGGAAGCTTGGACTATCTTCCCTGGCAAGGTAATAACCACGAAGCTGTGCAAGGAAATCAAGAAACACCTGATTATTAGTTGCGCTGTCAACTTCATCAATAATCATAACAACTGGTTTTTCTGCCGTATCACACAGTTCACTGAGAATTGTAAAAAGCTTGCCAAGCAAAAAAAACGGAGCATTGTCCGATGTCCGCTCCAGTTTATCTAAAACCTCATTTTCTCTGAAAGTCAAGCGAAATTACAATATAATCTTTTTTCAGAAAATCTGTCAGCGCCTTGATTGTCGTGGTCTTCCCATACTGCCTTGCCCTGTTAATTGTAAAATATTCTCCCGCATCCACCAGCTTCTTTATTTCTTCAAGACGCTCCCGGATATCTACCATGTAATGACGTTTAGGATCACACACCCCTGTGCTATTAAAATAACGTCTCTTGTTATCCATTTCCTCACACACTCCTTTCGAGCATGGTATATAATTTAATCTATAAGAAGTTAAAAAAAATCTATTATACCCTCAGCTTAGCATAACCGCATTGGATTAGCAAGCAGATATCTGGAAAGGCAAAGACCGCAGTGATATCATTACGGATTTTCTGTAACCGTCTCACCCTTCCAATCGAGGATGCCTCCAAACTCAACAATATTAGTATATCCCAGATCTGCTAATTTTTTTGATGCCTGCTTGCTCCGGTTCCCGCTGCGGCAGTAGACCAGTATCATCTGTTCTTTGTCAGGCAGTTCCGGAATTTCATCTTCTCCGATTGTCTCATTTGGAATATTCACCGCATTCGGTATATGTTTTTCTTTGAATTCTTCTTCTGTTCTCACATCGAGAATCATGTAGCCTTTTTCTTTTTCCATCAGCTCTGCTGCTTCATTCATCGCAATCTGCTGATAAGAAGCAACTTCTTCGTTTTGTGCTGATGCACATCCTGTTAATGTAAGTGCCAACATTAAAATCGCAATGCCGTATCTCATGGCAATATCCTCCTATTCTGCAGTACGGTTTTTAACTTTACAAACCAGTTGTGTCATGGTTCCCATAGGGCAATACACACACCATGACCGGGGCTTAAACAGAATCATTGTTGCAAATCCCAATACCGTAGAGGTCAGCATCACACTGTAAAATCCAAAGGCAAACTGCGCCATCCAGGGTGCTGCTGCAGTTCCATGATATGCCCAATGCCAGGGCAGCTTAAAGGTCCACAGTAATGTCACTGCCTGTCTCAGATTCCTTGCTCCGTCAAAAACCAGATATGTATTCCATAACATCTGAAAAAACATAACAAAAAAGAATATCAGGAAACCATAGCGGAACCCTTTGCTTTTCATCCACTTAGGGATATCTTTTTTTCGTGACAGTCCATATTTTCCGCCAAGCAATCCGACGAATTGCCCCCGCCCGCAAT
>CAMKHH010000348.1 GCA_946412445.1 uncultured Eubacterium sp. | reverse complement strand
GGTTTTCCATGGATATGGAAATGAAATCGGAAGTTTTTATGGTGATAATCCAAATTATATTGCAAAAATGTCTGCAATCGAAACAAAAGCTTATCAGGATAACGGATGGAGTGCGCATTCCAAGCATTTTATCGCCCGTGGAGGCCGCAACGCTTATGTAAATGCGAAATCTCCGGCCAATCTGCTTGACAGCTGGATGGTAGGATGGAAGGCAGTCGTAGATGCTGGTACACATTATATTATGACAAACAACAATGAAGGCATCACACCGGGCGTACAGGGGTATATGGACAAAGATACATATGATATCCTCCGTAAGGATCTCGGATACAACGGAGTTGTCTGCCTGGACTGGCCGCTGGATATTAACAAGCTTATGGAAATGACAGGTGTTACATCTGACGGTGTGGATATTTCTACCTTATCAGTAGAAGAGCGTTACGCAATGATTCTGAATGCAGGAGTTGATATGTTCAGCTGCGTTGGACCGGTTCTCGGAGATGATCTCAGCAAATATTCAGAAGATATTAAGTGGCGTGCTTTCCCAGATGTAATTACTGAAGCTGTAAAGGAAGGCCTTGTTACGCAAGAAGATTTGAATGAGCATGTCGCACGTGTACTGAGAAATAAATTCGAACTTGGAATTTTTGAAGATCCATATTCCGACTGGGAAGAGGCAGTTGCTCTGATCGGTTCTGAGGAATATCAGAAAGAGCCGTTTGCAGTATTGAATAATAATGATATTAATCTTGCACGCCGCAGTGAAATTACGGAAATGGAAGAACAGCTGATGGTAGAATCCACTATTTTGCTGAAAAATGAAAATAATATTCTTCCGCTCGCAAATGATACAAAAGTATATGTGGATGGAACAACAGAAGAGATAAAAGAAAGTGATATGCAGGCGCTCGGTCTTTATGGTACCGTTGTTGCTACAATGGAAGAAGCAGATGTATGTGTATTCCATGTAACAATCATTGATGATAATTATTACTATATGGTAGAGGACGCACAGGCAGCAGGCAAACCGATTGTTCTTGTATTTGAGGGTACTGTTGATACGGAGCCAGGGCTGGAAGAGGTAGAAAATTCTGATGCAATTCTGATGCAGACTTACAGTAATACACCGGACCATGGTTCATCTGTAGGAAGTTTTTACCGTTATGCAGCGCCGGAAGTGACAGCATCCATGTTGTTTGGAGAAAAGGAACCTATGGGAAGCACTGTATATGAGACAGCATATGATGCAGATGCTTATACGTTGTCCTGGGGAGAACTGCAGAATGATATTGGAGTAGATGCTCAAACACGTCTGTATATGGCAATGATGGCAAAGAAAAATCCGACAATAGACATGCCGAATAATCTTGGAGACGTTCTTTGGACAACGAATTATGGAATGAGCTACCATAATCCTGCAGCAATCGAACTCAGTTTACTGACAGTACCGCAGACAGTAATAGATGTTGAGGCTACGTCGAAAAGGGGAATCAATTTAGGAAAAGCGGCAGCTATTGCAAATCAGAAAGCCGGTGTTCCATTTGAAATCTGTTTTGTGGCACAGAACAATGGAGGAGACGGTCATGTGACTGTTCAGGTGATGGACGGCGATAAGATTGCGGCTGAGAAGTTTGTAGCTCTTGATCAGGATCAATTCCGTGTGATTACGGTTGCACTAACGTTAGAAGCAGGCGAGCATACGATTACAGTCGGCGATATGAGCGAAACAATTATTGTTGAATAATTCTTTCTTGTTTTATGGGCGCTGCTGGAACAGCAGCGTCTGTTTTTATATCATGAAATTGTACAAACGATACTTTTTAATTTCTTATATAAATAAAAAATAGAAAAGGAATGAGAATTATGAAAAAAGCAATTATAGGGGCAGGACTTTTGATAACATGTTTGGGCATAGTTTCTGTCAGTGCATTTGCAGAAGAGAAAATGGCAACAGCATACCGGGCAGAGAATCCGGTCAGTATAGATGGAACATTGGATGACTGGAATCTGTCTTCACCAATTAAAATTGAAGATGCGTCCCAGATCATTCGTGATGAGGATTTCTGGATGGGAGAGAATGATGTCAGTTGCAGCATTTATGTCATGTGGGATGAAGAAAAACTATATCTGGCAGCAGAGGTAAAAGAGGCATCTCCCTTTGGCGCTGTAGGTCTGCTTGAGCATAATATGGAGGATAACTTTAAAGTTTATATTTCAACAAATCCGGATGCAGATCCGAACCGGACAGAATATGATACAAATGATTTTTTAGTTTACCTGATGATGGACAATCAAAATTGGTATACAGCATTTGATCGTTCAATGATTGACCGGTCAAAGCTGGGGCGATTTACCTCTCAGGGAATGGAAGACAGTCTCCAGGTTTTAGAGGGATATGAAAAAGGCTATACTATGACAGGAGATGGATTTCTTCTGGAACTGGCAATTCCATGGTCAAACTTTTCTAATGAGTATATGGAAACATACTTGCCTATTGCTGGTGACACAGTAAATTTTGATATTTGTATCACAGATAATGATTATCCATTCCCGAATACACAGGGCAGCGTACAGATGAGTTGGTGTGGGACAAGAGAAATTGATAAGAATCCGAGTCTGTGGGGACGCTTGCGTTTTGAGTAAAACATATTCTGAAACAGTGCAGCAGGTTTTATTTGTTGCACTGTTTGTGAT
>CAMKHH010000347.1 GCA_946412445.1 uncultured Eubacterium sp. | reverse complement strand
ATTACGAATAAAAAGCAGAAGCTTGACAATATGCAGAAGGAACTGCCACCGGCAGTTCCTTCTGCATATTAAATATTTACAATAATTCACCATATCGCCTGATAAACATATTTTTAGCAACCGTAGCCAATACCATATAAAGGAATATGGTGAGTCCCAGCCAGGCAAAGTATACCGGAGGAAGTGCTGCTAGCCCGATCGACGCTCCAAAGGGTGTAAATGGTATCACAGTCAAAGCAGCTATCCCTGAAAATGTAAGCAGGGTGACTGAAAGGGAAGCGTTACTTTGGATAAATGGCAATTTAGGTGTACGAATCATGTGAATAACAAGCGTCTGGCTCCACATCGATTCGACGAACCATCCGGAATGGAAGAGTGCGATATAATAGGCCTTCATGCCGGGGTTGGTAATCTGATGATATAATTGTCCGCCGCACATGGCCGGGCAGATGATAAAGTACAACAACAGGTAAGTCGTGATGTCGAACACAGAGCTGGTCGGGCCGATCCACAGCATGAACTTTCCTATGGAGGAGGCATCCCATTTTCTCGGTACAGCAAGGAACTCTTTGTCCACATTGTCCCATGGAATCGCTGTACAGCTTAAGTCATAAATCAGATTAAGCAAAATCAGGTGAACAGGCAGCATGGGAATGAATGGAAGGAATGCGCTCGCTATAACCACTGAAAAAACATTTCCGAAATTAGAGCTTGCCGTCATCTTAATGTATTTTATCATATTGGCATAAGTCTTACGTCCTTCAATAATACCTTTATCAAGAACTGTTAAGTCTTTTTCAAGCAGGATTACATCCGCAGATTCCTTTGCGATATCTACTGCAGTATCTACGGATATTCCCACATCCGAGGCCTTCATTCCGGCGGCATCATTGATGCCATCTCCCATATATCCCACACTATGTCCCTGATTGCGCAGGACAGTGATGACGCGTGCCTTCTGCTGAGGAGACAACTTTGCAAAGACGCTGGTTTTTTCGGCTGCTTCACCCAGTTCGGTATCACTCATCTGGTCCAGATCAGAGCCAAGAAGCATATGATTAACAGGAATTCCTACCTGGCGGCAGACGGACCGGGTTACTTTATCATTGTCTCCTGTGAGGATCTTGACCTCGACCCCGTGCTGATGCAGTGCCTTTACAGCCTGGGCTGTGGATTCCTTCGGCGGATCCAGAAAGGCCAGGTAGCCGATGAGAACCATATTGGACTCGTCTGCAGCGGAAAAGGCTCCAACCGGAGAAGGATTTGTTTTCTGGGCGACTGCTATGACGCGCATTCCATCCTCATTCAGCTCATTTACTTTACGCAGAATATACTCCCGGATGGATTGTGTCAGCGGAATTACCTGTCCGTCATATTCTGCGTAATTTGAGATGGAAAGCATCTCTTCGACTGCACCTTTTGTAATCATCTGGGTTTTTCCGGTAGAATCGGAGACAACTACGCTCATGCGGCGCCGCTCAAAATCAAATGGAATCTCATCCACCTTCTGATATTGCCCAGAGAGTCCCGAAAGGCTCTGCTCTGTGTTTTCTTCTTCATGTGTACGTTCTATAATTGCCACATCCATAAGGTTCTTCAGGCCAGTCTGAAAGTAGCTGTTTAAAAAGGCGTGGCGAAGTACCCTTGCATCTTCGTTTCCGTGGATATCCATATGGTATTCCAGAACCACCTTATCCTGTGTCAGTGTACCAGTCTTATCCGTGCAGAGAATATCAATAGACCCAAGATTCTGGATAGAATTTAAATTCTTTACGATTGTTTTTTCTCTGGACATGCTGACCGCACCTTTTGCCAGGCAGGTGGTAACAATCATCGGAAGCATCTCAGGAGTCAGCCCGACAGCTACGGATATGGAAAACAATACAGCTTCCATCCAGTCCCCGTTGGTAAATCCATTGATGAACAGTACCACGGTTACCATCACAAGCATAAACCGGATCAGGAGCCAGGAAACGGAGTTAACCCCCTTTTCAAAACTGGTTTTCACAGGCTGAACATCGATGTTTTTTGCCATATCACCAAAAATTGTGCCATCCCCTGCGGCTACAACCAAACCGGAGGCGGTGCCGCTGATTACATTGGTACCCATAAATGCCAGGTTTGGAATCTCGGTAACGGCACCGGAATCCCCATTATATGCACCGGATGTTTTTTCTACAGCTGCACTTTCTCCGGTAAGGGCAGACTGGCTTATGAACAAGTCTCTGGCGGACAGGATTCGTAAGTCAGCAGGAATCATGTCTCCTGCGGACAGATGTATGAGATCGCCGACGACTACGTCCTCCAGCGGAATTTCAGCCCTTCCGATTCCCTGACGTTCCACATTGGTGGTAGTCTTAATCATCTTCAAAAGATTATCTGCGGCATTTCCGCTCCTGGCCTCCTGCACAAAGCGCAGAACACCGGAAATCAGTACCATGGATACGATGATGATCACGGTCATGGGATTCTTTTCACCTGTGTCTGCCATAATAACATCGGTAAAAAGTGATATTGCGGCAAGTATAAACAAAACAGCGGTAAAGGGATTGATAAATGCCTGGATGATTCCCATGGCAAGGGAATTCTTCTTTCCTCGTGTGATTTGATTGCCGCCATATTGTTCTCTGGATTTTTCCACAGCTTGTTCGCTTAAACCGCCGGGTGTGCTTTCCAGATGATGGAATAATGCATCAATTT
>CAMKHH010000346.1 GCA_946412445.1 uncultured Eubacterium sp. | reverse complement strand
TTGCGAAATTTCAGCAAAAGCAGGCGGATATTTTCGAAAGAATCCAATTGGAATTGACCGGAGCCGTCCCAAAGAGTTATAATGATTTAAGTGCTGAGATGCAGGAGTATATGACTTACATCGTAGACGATATGCTGATGGCGAATACCGACATTCTGGATTCGGATCAGATTGAAAAATCGGATGCCGTATATCAAAAGTGGAAAGCAGGTACAATCAGCCTTCAGGAGTATCTAACTTATGCTGCCAGCCAGAATTGGATTGATATCACTCAGATATCTGATGAAAAAACCTATTTAAATTCCACGGAAGTCTATCAGGCATTGGCTGATTATATATCCAAAACGCTGTCAGTAGACACAAAATTCAGCAGGCTTTTGTATCATTATATGTTAATGGAGGATCTGATATCAGGCTATGATATCTGTCAGCTTTTATATGATCAGAATATCCTGACAAAAGATGATCAGGAATATCAGGAATTTATTGCCGGAAGACTGACACCCTTTGATTTATTATCCAGTAAGATTAAAGATCTGGAGATTACTCCGGCACAGCTCGCGCTTGATCCCTGCTCCGGTTCTGTGGTAGTTACTGAACCAAATACCGGAAAACTGCTTGCCTGTGTATCCTATCCGGGTTATGATAATAACAGACTGGCAAATCAGATGGATACAGAATATTTTAAAAAACTGAACAGCGATTTGTCCTCGCCCTTTTATAATAAGGCTACTCAACAGAGGACGGCTCCGGGCTCTACCTTTAAGCTTGTGACAACAGCTGCGGGTCTGACAGAAGGAGTGATAGACGACAGTACCGTCATAAACTGCACCGGAAGGTTCGGGGAAGGACTGGTATCCCCCACCGATTATCTGGATTGCGTGGTCAGGACCGGACACGGTCCGCTTGACGTGGTAAATGCTATTAAGAACTCCTGCAATGTATTCTTCTGTACCACAGCCTACAGACTGGGATTGGATGAAAACCAGCACTTTTCACAGAATCTGGCGCTCAGCAAGATTCAACAATATGCGAATATGTTCGAATTAGGTGAAAAGACCGGAATTGAGATAACTGAAAGTAAATCCCAGGTGTCAACCTCGCTGCCAATTCCCTCCGCAATCGGACAGGGTACACACAGCTATACAACTGTAGCGCTGGCACGTTACGCAGCTACCCTTGCCAATGAAGGGACGAATTACAGCCTGTCTCTTTTGGACAAGGTTACAGACTCCTCCGGCAACATGGTGGAAGAGTTCGCACCCAAGGCTGACAGCAGTCTGGATTTATCTGATAGTACCTGGGATATCATCCATACGGGTATGAGTAAGGTAATCGATAATATAGATGAATTAAATGAGCTTCCGATAGATATCTGGGGCAAGACCGGTACAGCTCAGGAATCAGATCTGCGTCCGAATCACGGTTTATTTATAGGGTTCGCACATGGGGAAGAGCAGGAGGATATTTCCATGGCAATCCGTATTCCATATGGTTATTCTTCTACCAACGCAGCCATGGTAGCTAAGGATATATTAAAATATTACTACAATCTGGAAGATAGAGATGCACTTTTAAGCGGCACTGCCGAGCAGGAGGGTGCTTCCAATGCACACAATGATTAGCGGGACAGACTTCCCATCACGAAAGAAAAGAAATTAATGTGAGACTACCGGGAGGTATAATATGAGTGAAGTAATTGTAGTTACATCAGGAAAAGGCGGTGTCGGTAAGACCACTACCGCCGCCAATATCGGTATTGGGCTGGCCCAGCTGGGCAAAAAAGTGGTCATGGTGGATACTGACATAGGACTTAGGAATTTGGATGTGGTGCTGGGGCTGGAAAACCGGATTGTTTATAATCTGGTGGATGTGATAGAAGGCAACTGCCGAATGAAGCAGGCACTGATCAAGGATAAGCGTTATCCGGATCTTTTTCTCCTTCCGTCAGCCCAGACCAGAGACAAAACGTCTGTTTCTCCGGAACAGATGGTCAAACTATGCGAACAGCTTCGGGAAGAATTTGATTTTATTCTTCTGGATTGCCCTGCTGGCATTGAACAGGGATTTCAAAATGCCATCGCAGGTGCAGAAAAAGCAATTGTTGTGACTACCCCGGAAGTGTCGGCGATTCGGGATGCAGACCGTATCATTGGACTTTTGGAGGCCCATGAGCTTCGGGATATCGGTCTGGTCATTAACCGTCTGAGACCGGATATGGTTCGCAGAGGTGAAATGATGTCTGTCGAAGACGTTGTGGACATTCTTGCCGTATCCCTTTTAGGTGTAATACCTGATGATGAACAGGTAGTGGTTGCTACAAACCAGGGAGATGCTGTAAGTGGAAGTAATTCCGATTCCGGACGAGCCTTCATCAATATCAGCCGCCGCCTGATGGGAGAAGAAGTTCCTTTTCCCGATTTCAATGCAAAAAAAGGGCTCTTCGGACGCCTTTTCAGGCATTAGGGGAGTATAGCCATGCGTATATTCCCTTGGAAAAAACAAGCCTCCAAGACGATTGCCAAAGAGCGTCTTTCTAATCTGCTTCTGGCTGAGAGGATGGATTGTTCACCACGCATGATGCTAATGATGAAAAATGATATAACACAGACGATTAATCGGTACATACCGGTGAGGGAAGATGATATTATCTGTCAGATTCAGCATACACCGGCGGTTTTAGTCATCCATATACCAATTAAACGAAC
>CAMKHH010000345.1 GCA_946412445.1 uncultured Eubacterium sp. | reverse complement strand
GTATTCAGCCCAGATATCCCCAAGGGGAAAGGTCTTTAATTCCTCCTGCATGATCATAAGCTCTGTAAGCCTTCCTTCGTCCTGAAGCTCTTTAAGCAATCGGTTCGGAGTGCAGAGAGCATTCAGCAGCGCCTTCTGCCAGCTGGAAAATCCGATGATCCAGGCCGCAATCCGGTTAATACTGGCATCAAAGAAATCAAGTGCCATGTACACCCGTTTCAGTCCATCGCACCGGACGATTTCCTTAGCCATCTCCTTTGTTTCATCGTCAAATAAGACAACATGATCGCTGTCCCATCTGACGGGTCTGGTAACATGCAGCGCAATTTCCGGATAATAACACAGTAGGGCGGGAATCTTATCGCTGACCACTTCCGTAGGATGATAATGTCCATTGTCCATTAATGGCAGGCATCCCTCATGCGTGGCTGCAAAGCTTAAGGTGAACTCTGCGGAACCCGCCGTATAGGATTCCACTCCGATACCAAACACCTTGGATTCCACGCAGGGCTTTACAATCTTTCTGTCAAAAGGCTCTGAAAGAATCTGTTCAATCGAATCCTTATATCTCATCCTGGGGCCCATTCGGTCAGCCGGAATGTCCTTGTACCCATCCCCCGTCCAGATATTCATGACACATGGAACCCCCGTCTCCCTTGCAAAGTATTCTGATATTCTGATACAGGCTTTTCCATGTGCAATCCAGAATTTACGGGTATCTTCGTCAGGGCTTGATAAGGTCAGACCGTCTTTTACTTTTTCATGGGAGAAAAATGTGGGATTAAAATCAATTCCCAGATTTCTTTCTTTTGCAAACGTAACCCACTTCTTAAAGTGTTCCGGCTTGAGTGCATCCCGGTCCACTCCTTTTCCATCTTCAAAAATCGCATAAGAGGCATGAAGATTCAGTTTCTTTTTCCCCGGCATCAAACGGATTGCCACATCCATGTCCGCCATAAGCTCCTCAGGGTTCCTCGCTCTCCCCGGATAATTACCAGTTGTCTGGATTCCTCCGGTTAAGGGACCTTCATGGTCAAAACCGGTTACATCATCTCCCTGCCAGCAGTGAAGAGACACAGGAATGCTTTTGAGGGTTTCAATAGCCGCATCCGTATCCACACCAAGGCTGCCATAAACCTTTTTTGCTGATTCATATCGTTCTTTGTTTGTCATATTAATCCTCCATTTTGTATTGCTTTATCTCAAATGATTTATAGATACATCGTCTTGCTTCCTTCAGATTTTCTAATTCTCCTGCCGCCATCATCTGACAACAGATATTCCCGATAGCCGTTGCCTCTGTGGGTCCGGCATAGACGGTCCTGCCCGTGACCCGTGCTGTCAGTCTGTTCAGATAATCTGCCCTGGAACCGCCCCCCACTATATGAATAGCGTCATAAATATGACCTGTTGCCTCCTCTATTTCACTAAGTGTGTTCCCATAGCACACAGCCAGGCTGTTATAGATAACTGCAGCTATATCGTCTATACTCCGGGGAACCTGCTGCCCCGTCTCAAGACATGCCTGCTGTACCTCTTGTGTCATATTTTTCGGGGAAAGGAACCGATTGTCATTACAGTCCACAATAGACTTGCTCTGGCTCCCTGAGGCCTTTTCACAAATCTTGGCATAGCTAAGCTCTCCGGCAATCTCTTTTTTTACAGACTGAATCATCCAGAGTCCCATGATGTTCTTCAGGTAGCGGAAACGGTAATCATAACCGCCTTCATTGGTAAAGTTCTTCAGCCTGCTTTTGCCGGAACAGTCTGCCGCCGGAAGTTCCGTTCCCATGAGGGACCATGTTCCTGAACTGATATAGACAGTATTCTCTCCCGATGCAGGAACTGCCATAACCGCTGAACCTGTGTCATGCGTTGCCGGAAGTATTATCTGACAGTGGAATCCAACCTCTTCTGCAATGTCCGGCAGCAAGCTGCCCAGGCGGTATCCCGGCTGCCTGATATCGGTAAATAGCCTGCAGGGATACCCCAGTGTTTTAATAAGCTCCCAGTCCCAGTCTTTTGTCACCGGGCTGACCAACTGGGTTGTTGTGGCATTGGTATACTCCGTTGCCATAATACCTGTCAGCATATAATGGAGATAGTCAGGAATAAGAAGGAGTTTACTGGACTGATTCATCAGCTCCGGTTCCTTCTGTTTCAATGCCATCAGCTGATAGATGGTATTAAAAATCTGCTTCTGAATCCCTGTCCTCTTGTAAAGCTCTTCCTCAGACAGAAAGCGGGAAACCTCCTCATCCATCCGTTCTGTCCTGAAATCTCTGTATGCAATGGGCTGTGCCAGTTTCCTTCCTGCCTTATCAAGCAGGACATAATCCACTCCCCAGGTATCAATTCCAATACTTTCAGGAATTTTCCCTGCTTTTGCACATTTTTTCATCCCTGTAAGGACCTCCTGAAAAAGTCTGTCAACATCCCAATAGAGTCTGGCTCCATCCGAATCCATACGATTCTCAAAACGATAGATTTCTTCCAGTACAATTTTCCCCTGCTCCTTATAAGCCAGTATATGCCTTCCTCCCGAAGCTCCTATATCAATTGCCAGATAATATTTATTCATATTAACCTCGATTCCTGCACTATCCTCAGATGATTATTTAAGCTAATTTTATTTATATTTAAAGGCAAAAAAAAGACAACTTTTGTTTAAAAAAGTGTCCTTTTTTGCTTTTGTTTTTATTACAAAAAAAGTGTTCTGTATTTCC
>CAMKHH010000344.1 GCA_946412445.1 uncultured Eubacterium sp. | reverse complement strand
CATTATTCCATGCCTTGTTTTCGACATGGACTGTTTACCTGCTCATAGTGTCTCCACTATTTTGCGGCAGTAACCCGTATCCCTGTGGTAGCCTCGCCTACCGAAACGTATTATTACATTCTCAGTATAGGTGGGCAGGTAAGTTTTGTCAACCCTTAAATAAAGCTGTTGCGATATAATCGATTCTACGATAGAATGATTAGAAAAAGGGAATACTATACATATGAATGTTGTGGTGATTAGATGAAGCGAAAGATAACAGTGGTTCTGACAATGCTTGTACTATTGACAATTGCGGCGATTGTCGGACCATTTCTGCCTTATCGGAAGGTAAGTGCAGAGACAAAAGAAGAATTTAGTACGGATATATTTTATGGAGATAAGGAGGGGACGGATCGGGTCCAGCTGCTGGAATCCAATCGCAGTGCGCTGGATGAAAGAATACGATTGCTGCAACAGGCGCAGCATAGAATTATCATGAGTACTTTTGACATGCGTCCGGGCGAAAGTGCCAAAGACGTGTTGGCTATGCTTTTGCATAAAGCGGATCATGGGGTCAAGGTTCAGGTACTTGTGGATGGCATCAGCGGTCTGATTCGGATGGAAGGTAATGCGTTGTTTTATGCGGTATCGTCTCATCCAAACGTGGAAATTAAGATGTATAATGAATTGGATCTGCTTCGCTTGTGGAAAAGCCAGGGCAGAATGCATGATAAATATATAATTGTGGATGATCTGGGATATATACTGGGCGGAAGAAATACATTTGATTATTTTCTGGGCGAATATTCCACGAAATCCAGAAGCCGGGACAGAGAGGTGCTGGTCTATAATACCAAATGGAATGAAAAGGGGGATTATACAAGTTCTCTTAATCAGGTGGAGGAATATTTTAATAATATCTGGAATCTGGATGTATGCACATACTTTCATAATGAGGAGTCTTTGAAAGAACGAAAAGAAGTCAAAAGCCAGATACGTATGTTGGAACAGCGGTATGAGAAAATCAAAGAAGAGAATCCTGATTTATTTAAGGAGACTGACTATTCAAAACAGACCGTCCCCACGAACCGGATTCAGTTGGTTTCCAATCCTACCGGGATTTATGGAAAGGAGCCGCTGGTATTCTATGAACTGACCGAGCTGATGAAACAGGCACAGAATCGGGTTGTCATTCATACACCTTATGCAGTCTGCAACGGATATATGGATTCTGCCTTAAAGGAAGTCTGCCGGAAGGTACCAGAGGTTCGTATGTTGGTCAACTCAGTGGAAAATGGAGATAATGTGGTAGCCTCCAGCGATTATCTGAAGTTTAAAAGTAAAATTCTGGACACAGGAGTTCAACTGTTAGAATATGACGGAGGAGAATCTTATCATGGAAAATCTATCCTTATTGATGATAACATATCGGTGATTGGTTCTTATAATCTGGATTTAAGAAGTACGTATGTGGATACGGAGCTGATGCTGGTCATTGACAGTCGTCCTTTGAATCAGGAGTTAAGGGGGGCTATGGAAACATTGGAAACAGATTCCAGGATTGTGGTCAACAGGGATACCTATATTACACCGGAACATGTTCAGGTCGCAGAAGTTCCGGTATGGAAAAAAACACTCTGGGGATTTCTTGGGATTATACTGCATCCATTCAGAGTTATGATTTAGAAATAAGGTTTGGTACTAGTATGCCGGGGAGACAGAAGTGATAAATATTTATGTTCAGGAATTTATGGAGGAAAAGGGAAGACGGAAACATCAGGCGGAGCATGAGGCCGGAAAAAAGCTGCTGAAGAAAATGCTGAAAGAGATTTATGAAGTGGAGGATTATGTGATAGAATCGGAACCGCAGGGGAAGCCCAGGCTTTCCTCTCACCCTGAAATTCAGTTCAATATCAGTCACAGCAGCCATCTGGTGGTGTGTGCGGCGGCAGATACCATTCTAGGGGTTGATGTGGAGCGGATACGCCCATTTCGAAGTCAGATGCTTCAAAAGATTTTCAGCCCCGAAGAACAGGAGATGTTCAGTGGGAGAAGAATGAATGAGGAAGAACAAAGACGGTTGTTTTTCCAGCTCTGGACATTGAAGGAAAGCTATGTAAAAGCTGTGGGATGTGGCATCCGCATGCCTTTGAAAAGCATTTCGTTTTCATTTGACCAGGGAAAGATACAATGCAGTCAGAAGCAATATCAATTCTGGCAGACAGAATTACCGGATCAATATGTACTTTCTGTATGCTGGAAAGACAAGCTGCCTGCAACAGAAAAACCATATCTTACGGTTATGGATACAGAGGGTTATTCTGGGAATGGATGGGCATATTAACTCAAGAACAGGAGGTAGAAGATGGCCAGAGAACAGATTGCAGTTGCCGAGATGATTTTGAATATGATTCAGGGAAAGACAGACGGGATCAGCAGAGTGGATTATCGTCCGCAAAAGCAGGAGTTCCCTGCTGGCGGAGCGTATGAGCAGCCGTTTGAACGGTCGACACCTGAGAGCCAGGGAGTTTCATCCGGGCTTTTGTCCCTGATGATAAGAGAATTGGGGAATACGGCAGAGACGGATATGCATCATCTGATGATGTTAAGGCATGGAAAAGTAATCTGCGAGTGTCATTTTGCTCCTTACAGAGGAAACCTCTGGCATATCGCTCACTCCTTATGTAAAAGTATTACGGGTATGGCAATCGGTCTTCTGATTCAGGAGGGGAAGCTGTCACTGGA
>CAMKHH010000343.1 GCA_946412445.1 uncultured Eubacterium sp. | reverse complement strand
TGAAGAGTCAGGGAATGGAAGATACCTTAAAATTCCTCCAGGACATCTATGTAAAGAATGAGTATGGTCCTTCACTTGACCTGGTATTAAATGGTCAGGCATCCAATACTTCTGCAAGAGAATACTTCCCACAGGGAAAACTGGCTATGTCTCTGGATGGCATCTGGATTACAGGAAACTGGAAAGAAGACGGAGCATCACCAGTGGAGAATTACGGAGAGAAATTCGGTCTGGCAGCGATGCCTACATCAAAGGGACAGGATCCCGGAACAGTAACACTGGCAGGCGGCTGGGCATTGTCAATTCCGGAAAATTCCGATCAGAAGGACATTACCTTTGAGTTTATACAGCATATGATGGAGCCGGATACTTATTTGAATGCAATTACAAGCATGGGAAATATCTGTACAAGAACAGATACTGCTGAGGCAGATGAGTATACCAAGCAGCCATTCTTTGATATTGCAACACAATTCCTGGAGACAGCGGATTTCAGACCACAGAATGATCAGTATTCTTCTGTATCTACCAGCATTCAAAGTATGGTAGAAGCAGTGGTTTCAGGGACCAGTGTAGAGGATGCAATCACCCAGTATGGTGCGGATGTGGCACGAACGGTAGGTGATGACGCAGTGGTCGAGCAGTAAGAAAGGATAGAAGAATATGACAAAGCCTGGTAGAGCGATGACTATAAAAGAGGAAGCAAAGAAATCTGTTCTGTTGCTTCCGGCGCTGGTTCTGCTGATAGCCTTTTTTATCATTCCCATTGTGCTGACTGTATACTATTCATTTACGAATATGGCCCTGACAGGGGCCAATGCAAAGAATTTTCAGTTTGTAGGTCTGCGTAACTATTCGAAGATGCTGGCTGATAAAAATATGCTTAAAAGTATCTGGAATACGTTTCAGTTTCTGGTCGGAAGCCTTCTGGGGCAAACTGTCCTGGGTTTTCTGATTGCTTATTTAATGAAGCATAAAGCCAAGGGCTTCCGAAGTGTTGTGGGTCCTTGTATTCTGGCCGGCTGGGTAATGCCTGAGGTAGTGGTAGCTCTTTGCTCTCTGGCATTCTTCGATACGAATGGAACCATGAATACGATCTTACAGGCAATTCATCTTCCGCCTGTCAAATGGCTCTATGCGCACCCGATGCTTTCAATCATCATAGCCAATGTATGGCACGGAACGGCATTTTCCATGCTCAACTTCCAGTCGGCGCTGGATAACGTCTCCGGAGATATCGAAGAGGCTGCACGTGTAGACGGAGCCAACCGTATACAGACACTGCTGCGTATCATCGTTCCCTGTATTAAGGACACGATTGCTACGAATACGATGTTGAACACCTTGTCAACCCTTGGCGTATTCGGACTGATTTGGGCGATGACAGGCGGAGGACCGGGCACGGCTACAACAACACTTCCAATTTATATGTACAATCAGGGCTTGAAGAACTTCCAGTTAGGACAGGGAACGGCCATCGGTATGGTTCTCCTTCTGGTAGGTGCGGTATGCAGCGTGATTTACACGAAAGTCTTGAAAACCGAGGATTAAGGGGGAGATAAAATGAGCGAAAAAACAACAAAGGCTGTGCATTATACGATTTTGACCATTATTGCGATTTGTTTTATCCTGCCTCTGGTATGGCTGGTGCTGGCTTCTTTTGACACAAATGCAAATCAGGCCTTGAAACTGCCGACGAAATGGACGGCCAGTAATTTTATCAGCGTCATGAGTGATGCGAAGAACCTGAAGGCTTTTGGCGTGGGACTGGTGATTTCGCTGGTTCAGGCTACAATTGTAGTAGTAGTGGCAGGTCTTGCAGCGTATCCGCTGTCCAGATACAGGCTCAGCTATAAGAAGGTTTTTATGTATATCATATTGTTCATGACCGCCTTGCCGATGATTGCGGTTATAGTCCCGGTCTATAAGATGTTCCTGAATCTGGGTATGCTCAACAGCATACCCGGGGTGATACTTTATCTTTCAGCCTCTTCGCTCCCTTACGGTATATGGTTAATGAAAAACTTCATGGACGGGATACCGATTGAGCTGGAGGAGGCGGCACGGGTAGATGGTGCGACCACAATGCAGTCCATATTAAGGATTGTGTCACCGCTGATGTTTCCGGGCATATGTGTTGTATTTATCTATACATTCTCAGGCAGCTGGGGAAACTTCTTTATTCCGTATATACTTCTGAGTGCGGCGGATAAGATGCCGGCTTCCGTAGTCTTGTATCAGTATTTTGGACAGCATGGCGCTATCGCCTACGGACCATTGGCAGCATATTCACTGATTTATGCATTGCCCTCCATTCTTTTGTACATCTTTTCACAAAGCTACATGTCTAAAGGATTTACGATGGCAGGAGCAGCAAAGGGTTGATATTTTACAGAGATGTTTTATAATGAATAAAGAGGGACAAAGGCTCTTAATTGCCGGATGTGATACATATCCGTCAAGGAGAAACTTTTGGCCCTCTATTCCTATCATTTCATACGCCTGGCATATCTTACTATGCCGGAAAAAGGAGGAAATATGGTTCTGATCAAAGAACGAATTGGAAAGCTTCTGGAGTATCTGCAAGAACAGATTCATCCGGAACGGATGCCGATAGGGGCTTATCGTATGCTGCAGACGCAGGAAAAATTTTCGGATGTGGAGCATCTGGACACTTCTGAATGGGAAACGCTGACCAATAAGCAGATTTGGGGCGGCCACCGGGAGTATTACTG
>CAMKHH010000342.1 GCA_946412445.1 uncultured Eubacterium sp. | reverse complement strand
CCGCTGTCCGATGGATCAAGTTTGCCGGTCCAACTTCCTGTCATATTCTCATTTTCCATCGAGAAGGCCCAGGTGGCCCTTTGATCCCCGTCAGCCCAATGGCCAGGCGGTTCATTCCGGGTCACCGTAAAGCAAGTGGCAACCCCACCCTTGGTATACTCCACAAAGGTATCCTCCCCAGTGATCTCCACACGCTCAATATCGCTGCGCCAATCCTGGCATGTCAAGTCGGTCAGCACCGCCCACACCCTTTCTACCGGGCAGGCCAGGTCTGCTTGTATGGTTGAAGTAATCATAAATCCTATCTTCCCTTCTTTTCGGCTTTATTTTGTTCATGGAAAAAGCTGCCCTCAGTCTTGTGATTTATACTCCATGATGATATTAGGAAAGCAACTGTGGAAACCAAGCTTTTCATATAGGGCTGTAGCCTCGCTGGCACCACTTAAAGTTACGGCCTCTACACCGTCAGCAAAAAGGTCTGCCAATGCCTTGGAGCACAGTGTAATGGCCGCCTTCTGCCTTCGGTACTCCAGAAGGGTGGAGACAAACTCCAGCGAGGCTGCCCGCCCATTTCGTATCGTTGCTGCCGTAGACACCGCTGTACCACAGATCTCTGCCATATAGATGCTGACCCTCCCCGTCTCTACCCATTTATAGTAATGCTCAGCATCAATCATCGCCCAGCCATGCAAGGCAGTGTTTACTACGTCTACCCACACCGAAAATTCTTCTCGGGTTTGTACCGTCCTACATATAATAGCTGTGTCTTCGGGCGAAATGTACGGTTGAAACTCCTCCGACCGCAAAAGCATTCCAGGCTCTGGGTCGGGTGCTTTCGCTGACAGGTTATAGAAGCCGTTCTCCTCCAGGATTGACACGATATTGGAGGGTGTTGCATCTGGCGTAATAATCCACCGTGGTGGAATTATTTTTGCGCGGATGCCGGATATCAACTTCTGGAGCTGCATCTCAAGCCTGTTTTCATCCAACTGGACATGAAATGCCAAGGAAGGACCAGTCTCCCCCTCCTTTGGTGTAATCCAATCCACCGCATTCTCATGCAGTTCCACAATTCCGGACAAGGTAAAGGCGCGATAATATTGGTAGTAATTCTGGATAATAATATCTGTTTCCCAAGGCGTTACATATTCTGCTATGATATCGTCCGGTATCGCAATCTCATACTCACAGGTTAAATCGCCGCTTAGTACCGAGCGGATTACCCTCCCCCGAAGACTGCGCCCCAGAGAAGCCTCAATAAAGTTCATCACATGTCCCAAGCTGCAGTTACACAGCGTTGGGGATACCGGTGCATCGGACAGAAGAGACGCCTTAGCAAACGGACAATGGCAGGCATGGTAGCGGCGCATCGTATCATCGGTGGCTTTCAGATATTCACTCATATTACAAGGAAATGCCATACACCGCAGTTTCTTTCCTATCCTGACAGGGGCAAGCATGGTCGGATTTCTTTTAATAAAATCCAGAACTTCGTCCGTAATTTCTTGACCATAAAAATCACGATGTTCCCGGTTCAGCTCTATAAAATGCTCCATCTCAGCATCCAGATGCTTCTTGAGGAACAAATCCAGATTGCCTGTTTTCAAAAACTCTTCCCGCGCCCATGCAGATTGAGAAGTGGTTAGTCCATGCCGTACCCGGCAAAGAATCTTCCGCGCGATATCTCTATCTGCCATTGCCTCAAACCGACGCATGAAAGCACTCATATTACAGCACTTACAATCAGCTTCTGTTTCTATATCTGGCAGAACAAGGCCGTTTGTCATCTGCTGCCAGAATACTTCTCCCAGTTCTGCACAAATCTCTCGCTTAAATATGTTGATGCCAAATTGTTCATTGTAGTTGATTTTGGTGTCTCCCATATCCTCAATACTCCGTTTTTTTATTATCTTACCCTTACTCAGCAACAAACTTATATCCGTATCCCACAACCGTCTGAATTAGTTCCGGCCGTACCAGTTTGCGGCGCAGCTGGCAGATCGTATTGCGCACAATATGGTCACAGTCAACAGCTTCTTCCTTCCAAACATGCTCGTATATCTGCTGAGGTGAAAGGACCCAGTTAGGATACTGCGCCAACAAATAAAGTGTCTCAAATTCCTTGGGAAATAGCTGAAGCACTTTGCCAGCCTGCGTGACGGTGCAGCACTGGGGATCAATGGACAAATCTCCTTGTTTGAGAATGGGGATTCGCTCAATATTAGCGGGACCGAGCATAAGCACCCTCCTCTCAGTTCATTTAAGTATAGTAAACATATGGGCTTTCTATTGCCGTATCTGATACCCGGAATACTCTTGCCACCCATGACTGAAAGCAGCCGCAGGCGGGGACTCCCCCCCGCGCTGCGGCTGTCTTGCCGGGGCGTGGCTTTTGTACAGAAGACTGCGTTGGGCTTTACCGCTTTAGATTTCTTTATCACCATAACATTGACGCTAATGTTGTGATTATTATATCTTCATCATTTTGCGTTTCAGTTCTGCAAAAACGAATCCATTTCTCTTTTTCCAAAACATCGTCAACCACATAGCTGCAATGAAAATCCTTTTTTATAGTAAGAGCCGCCATATAATTAACCTTAATGCCCAATATTTCTTTTAGAGTGTCGAAGGATAATATGACTGTCACATTCCCACGGTTTTCAAGATATTTTTGCAATTTATTATATGCTTATCGACTTAACACAGCAAGGCACAAGATGTAGCAACAGCCCTGGTAA
>CAMKHH010000341.1 GCA_946412445.1 uncultured Eubacterium sp. | reverse complement strand
AAGAAGCGCCATGGAGAGCCCCATAAATCCAAGACCGCCAATCTGAATCAGAAGCAGAATGATAAGTTGACCCAGAAAATTCCAATGAGTATAAATGTCCATCGGAGAAAGACCGGTGACGCAGGTCGCCGAGGCTGAAGTAAAAAGGCAGTCGATAAAGGGCGTGGATTCACCGCTTGTTGTGCAGACCGGCAGACAAAGAACCAGTGCACCTGTCAGAATAATCACGGCAAACCCTGCCGACAAAAGCTGTATAGATGAAAGTTTTCGCATAGGTGCATCATCCTCCTGCCTTATGTTTCATCAATGGATGTAAGGCGGATATCTGCACTGGGCGGGAGGGAATACCCCCCTATATGACAGAATACCGTTTCGTCACATTGATATATTGCATCAGTATGCCCAGATTTGCGTAATAATATGAGAATTTATCTTGTTTTTTCACTTCAATTAGACCGGATTGTACCAGTTTCTTCATATGCTGAGAAATGGTGGCTTGTGCATAGTCGAAATTTGCGACAAGATCTTTGTTGCATACGTTTTCCATGGTTTTGTTGCACTGCATGATGTAGCGGAACAGACGCAGGCGAACGGGATGTGCCAGTGCATCGGACACGTCTGCAATCATTTCGATGTCTTTTTCGTCAAAGTCCTGTTCTTTTCTAATTCTCATAATGAATGTCCTCCAAAGTTTTAGATTGTCAAATACCAATATACAATAAAACGGTCAAAATAGCAAGGAATGTGTCGAAAAAAGGTGGTAGAAACAGATGAAAGGCAGATAAAAGAATTTGTTTTATTGTCTGCTTGTGAATTTACAATTTTTCACGTATACTATAGATACGAGGAGGAGATGGCGAATGGATAAGAAGAGAATCCCTATTGGATTTGAGGATTTTAAAGAGATTAGAGAAGAGAACCTGTATTTTGTGGATAAAACAATGATGATACAGGAACTATTGGATGGCAGCAAAGTGACCTTGCTTACAAGACCGCGCCGGTTTGGAAAAACTTTGAATCTTTCCATGGTACGCCGTTTCTTTGAAGATGAGAGAACGACGGAAGGTGAGAAGATAGATAATCGCGGTCTCTTTGAAGGGCTTGCCATAATGGGAGCAGGAGAAACCTACCTTGCACACATGGGGCAGTATCCGGTGATTACTTTATCACTCAAGTCAGGGAAGCAGGATAATTATGATTTGTCATATACAATGCTGAAACGGCAAATCGTTGCGGAGTTTTCGAGGCACCGGTATGTCCTTGATGGGACAATGGATACCACCCAACGAGATAAATATCAGGCAATTCTTGGAGAAAGCAAGGAACCTGCCCTATATATTGACGCACTGCGTTTTTTGTCAGAGTGTCTGTATCACTATCACGGCAGGGAAGCTGTCATACTCATTGATGAATATGACGTGCCGTTAGAAAATGCATATTTTCAAGGTTTCTACGATGAGATGATTGGATTTATCCGTTCGCTGTTTGAGTCAGCCCTGAAAACCAATCCGTATCTGAAACTGGGTGTGGTAACCGGCTGCCTTAGAATCAGTAAAGAAAGTATCTTTACGGGGCTTAATAATCTGGAAATTCACTCCATTATCAGTCCGAAATACAGCAGCTGTTTTGGCTTTACCGGTGCGGAAGTGCAGAATATGCTGGCATATTATAATCTGGAAGACAGGTTTGAAGAAGCAAAAGCATGGTACGATGGCTATCTGTTTGGAAATACGGAAATCTATAATCCGTGGAGTATTCTCAGCTATGCCAGCAATGCAAAGGCGGGTGCGCAAATCGCAACAAGACCGTACTGGTCAAACACATCGGGCAATGGCATTGTGAAAGAACTGGTTGAAGACGCTGACGATATTACCCGAGAAGAACTGGAAATTCTCATGGACGGCGGAACCATTGAAAAGCCAGTTCATGAAGAAATCACTTATGGAGATATTCACAGTTCCAGAGACAATCTGTGGAACTTCCTGTTCTTTACAGGATATTTGAAGATGAAAAGTCAGAGAATTGAAGGCGAAACCATTTATTTGGAAATGACCATTCCAAATAAGGAAATTCGATCTATCTACAGGCAATCTATTGTCGGGTGGTTCGACCGAAAGATTGAGCGCATAGACAGAAGCCCTCTGATTAAAGCCTTAGAAGATGGCGACTGCGAGGCTGCTGCGGACTTTATCTCTTGCCAGCTGATGGACACTATCAGTTACTTTGACTATGCGGAGAGCTATTATCATGGATTTTTGAGCGGACTTCTGAAGAACACCGGACGCTATTCGATTCTATCCAACCGGGAAAGTGGAAATGGCAGACCTGACCTGATCCTTAAAGAAAAAAAGTTTATGGGCAGAGCAATTATTATAGAATTGAAGGCTGCAAAGACCTTTGCGGAGATGGAAACAAAGTGCGATGAAGCGCTTGCACAGATAGAGACGCAGGGCTATGCAGCACCGCTGATTGCCGATGGCTATAGACCTATATTGAAGTATGGGATTGCTTTGTACAAGAAGGGCTGCATTGTGAAAACAGAGAAATAGAGAAAAGTTTACTGAGCGTGTATATACGTTGTATATATGCGCTTTTTCTTTTGCGTGAATTTCGCCGGAACTGGATTACCAAAAGGTAAAACCTGAGGCGAGTTTTTTACGTTAAGGTGACAAGTCGGTTTGGGCAGTAGAGTGGAAAAAGGAGGAATAAGCGAAGATAACGTTGAAATTTCAATAATATT
>CAMKHH010000340.1 GCA_946412445.1 uncultured Eubacterium sp. | reverse complement strand
ATTTTAGACAAAAAAGATAGAAGGAGAAAAATATGTATCTTGCTGGAAAAATAATACCTATAGTACTTTGCATCATCTTTCTGTCTACCGCTATAATCGGTACAGACACTAATCCCCCAGAGAATAATACCTCCTATTTTCTTGCCTGCATAGAACCTCCACATAATGATAGGCATTAATTCTGTTCGCTATATCCTTTTCATTTTCTATCAAATATTCTATCACAAACTTGACACTATCGAATTGTCTATTGCATATCCTACCATAAATTGATAGTGTCATTTCTTCTGTAATAATATCTATATATTTCTTTTTATCCATCTGAATTAGTATCCAGGCTATATCAAAATGTAATTCTGGCACATACAATGTCTTTCCGTATTCTGTTAACCTTTGAATTGCCTGATCAGCCAATATCAATGCTTCCTTAAAACGTTTTTCTAAGCCAAGGTATTTGACAAGATTTAGTACAAGCGGAGCATACAAATAATTTCTCTCACGGCAATCCATAAACTTTTCTTCCAAAAATTCAATTAACTCCTGAAATATTCTTATTGCTTTCGGTCGCTCCCCATTTTCTGCATAAGTAATTGCAATATTATTAACGATAATAAGTTCCTGATAATTCAACAGCAACTCGTGTAATCGTTTTTTACCATACCCCGGAACCGTCATTCGTAATATGTCTTCTAATTTTTGCAAATCATTGTCTCCTACCCGGCCTCTCCAAGCAATAACAAGTTTTTGTAATTTTAAAAACTGTACATATACATTTTCATTTGGTACGGCTTTTATCCTTTCTTCATAAATGATCAATACTTTATTTGCGCCATCAAAATCATGATGCATAATTTTATTTGAAATTTCCTTTTGTAATTCAGAAATTTCGTAATATTCCTCACCCACAAATAAATCATAGCTATCTTCATATTGCCCCATACGTTGCATGAGGGCTACAAACTTTGCATGAGACGGCTCTCTTAGACCATTCTCAATCCTTGATAATCCTCCTGGAGTACAAATACCCTCCGAAAGTTCTTCTTGTGTATATCCTTTTTCTTTTCTTAACCGCCTTATAACTTCCCCCATAGAGTAAATAGCCATTCCTTATCCCTTCCTCATATGCTATCATCTTCCGTCTATAGTCCAGCATAGCAGCACCTTAACGGCTTCTTCCTTATCATTATAATTTTGCGATTTTAGTTAGTCAATTTATTTTAGCTATCATTGTATTTAGCATACATTCAAAGCCTTTTATCCTTTTTTCTTAATATATTGCAGTTACGAAAGCTCTTTACAAATATATTTAGAATTTCCCACTCTTTTCATCCTCCCCAAATCATGCTAAAATAGACCTACCAACACTTTCGGAGGCCCCTCATGAACGATCGCAAGTTTGCCTTTATCATATGTACCAATGACTCGCTGTTATTGGAGGAATGTGTTCATTATCTTGACCGCCTGGACGTGCCGGAGGGATATGAGACGGAACTGCTCACCATCCCGGACGGGGAAAGCATCGCTTCCGCGTACAACGAAGCCATGCGGGCCAGCGATGCCAGATACAAAATATATATGCATCAGGATGTATTCGTCTTAAACAGGCATCTGCTGGCGGACCTTTTGGCGATCTTTTCCTCTGATCCGAAAATCGGCATGATCGGCATGGTGGGTTATGAAACCGTGGCCGCCGACGGGATCATGTGGCATGAGGACCGAACCGGCTGCCTGTATACCCGCCGCCCCAGGATTCCCTATCCGGCATTATCTCAATATCGGTACCACATTGCGGACGGCTATGACTTCGTTGCGGAAATCGACGGATTCTTCATGGCTACCAGTCAGGATATCCCATGGGACGCAGAGAGGCTGGACGGCTGGGATTTCTATGATGCCTTCCAGAGTATGCGCTTCCTGCTGGAGGGCTATAAGATCGCTGTCCCCCGTCAGAAGCATCCCTGGTGTATGCATGATGACAACGGCCTTCTGAACCTGGCCCATTACGACCACTACCGGCAGATATTTTTACAGCATTATGAACCTTTCTTAGGAAAAAGTTATGCGGAAATCGCAAATATGGGAGATTGAGAACATGAGGAACAACTTATCTGAACTGCGCCGGGAGGCCGAAGAATATTTCCGCCAGGTATCTCAGGACTTAAACGCCGCCAATGAAGCGTACCGGCACATTCTACGGATGCTGGACGCCTCTCTGGCAACAGGGGATTATACGGAATTGCTGAAGCTGATTCCCTATATGGAAGAGGCCGAAGGACATGTGGCTCTCCAATACATCGGGAAGAGTCATCGCCTTCTGCGCATCCTGAACATTATTAAGCTGGAACTCCTGAACGGGAGCAGACCATTCTGTCACGAATGCGGAAGCGAAAAGGCTCTCTGGGAGAAATATATGCTGACCCTGTTCGCCTTCCGGCGGCTGATTTTCCGGCTTTCCGAAGAATCGATAAGCGAGGCTGCGGTCTATCTGCAGCGCAATCCCCTTTCCCCCCTTGCCGCCTATATAATGACCCAGGGAGAACTTTTGATTCCAGACCAGGATTTCTATGAAACTCTGGAAGATTTATATTGGGAAATATGGAGTCCCGGGGAGATGCAGCAGTTCCAAGCCTTACGGAATCCCAGCGCATCAGTTCCCGAACATAATTAATGAAAATAGTCCAAATTTTCACTATCCTTTTTTCCTCAAATCTGTTAAAGTAATTGTAAGATTTCTACTGAATAAATTATCCAC
>CAMKHH010000339.1 GCA_946412445.1 uncultured Eubacterium sp. | reverse complement strand
TGAAACGCATGACCTTTTGACCCTTGTATCATACATATCATATCATATTTTAATCGAAGTGCAAGAAAAAATGCAGGGACTTGCAAAAAGAACCCTTCATTGGTTTTTGAAACCAGCAAAGGGTTCTTTTATTGGTATATAATATAGGTGCGTCAGACCGGATATGCGCCGTCTTCTTTGTCTGCGGCTTTTGCGTCTATCTTGGTCTTCTGTGCATCTCTGTATTTGAAGAACTCGGTCGCGACCTGTGGGAACAGTGCGTAGGTTAATACATCTTCATCCTGTTCCTTATACTGTGCCATCTCCGCCTCCAGGGTTTCCAGTTCGTTGTCCAGCAGATCTGCATAGCGGCAAGTAATCGGTTCTTCATCACCGATACACTTTTTCTGCACTTCGGGGTTAAATGGCTTGACAGTTGCACCATACTTTCCGCTTAAGACATCTTTTGTCTCTTTCGTAACCATCTTATAGCGTTCACCCATAATTACATTGAATACGGCCTGTGTACCTACAATCTGGGAAGAAGGCGTCACCAGCGGAGGCTCTCCCAGGTCTTTCCTGACTCTGGGGACTTCTTCCAGAACTTCATAATACTTATCTTCCGCATGCTGTTCTTTTAACTGACTGGTCAGGTTTGACAGCATTCCTCCCGGTACCTGGTACAGCAATGTCTTGATGTTGACACCCATATTTTTCGGATTCAGCAGGCCGCTGTCCAGCGCCTCATCCCTGATCGGACGGAAATAATCTGCAATTTCTGCCAATAATTTCTGATCATAACCTGTATCATATGGTGTCCCTTTGAAGGTTTCCACCATGACCTCTGTAGCGGGCTGAGAGGTTCCCATGGCAAATGGGGAAATTGCGCAGTCTACCACATCAACGCCTGCCTCTATTGCTTTCATATAGGTCATTGAAGCCACTCCGGAGGTATAGTGTGTATGAAGCTGAATCGGAAGCTTTGTTGCCTCTTTCAGTGCCGTAACAAGCTCCGTTGCCTTATAGGGAAGAAGGAGGCCTGCCATGTCCTTGATGCAGATGGAGTCCGCACCCATATCTTCAACCCTTTTCGCCATGTCCGTCCAGTATTCCAGCGTATATGCATCTCCCAGAGTATAGGAAAGCGCGACCTGGGCATGGGCTTTTTCCTTATTCGCCGCACTGACTGCAGTCTGCAGATTCCGCAAATCATTCATACAGTCAAAGATACGGATGATATCAATGCCATTTGCCGCAGATTTCTGAACAAAATATTCTACTACATCGTCTGCATAGGGGCGGTATCCCAGAATATTCTGCCCGCGGAACAGCATCTGGAGCTTTGTATTTTTGAATCCATCCCGTAATTTGCGAAGTCTTTCCCATGGATCCTCATGCAGAAATCTTAAGGAAGCATCAAAGGTTGCTCCTCCCCAGCATTCCACGGCATGGTACCCTATCTTGTCCATCTTTTCAATAATCGGAAGCATCTCCTCTGTAGTCATACGTGTGGCTATCAAAGACTGATGCGCATCACGAAGTACGGTCTCCATGATCCCAACCGGTTTTTTTTCTATATCAGCCATTTTATTCCCTCCTGTTTCGGTATCCATCTGTCCATCATTCCATCGTTGCCAACACGTCTCCGGATTCCACAGAATCACCTACGGAAACCTCAATCCCCGCAATTGTTCCGGTCTGTGGAGCCACAATCGGAATTTCCATCTTCATGGCTTCCAGAATCACGACGGTGTCGCCCTCTTTTACCTCCTGTCCGGCGCTTGCCTCCACCTTGCAGATTTTTCCGGGTACGGAAGCGGTAATTGTCACAGAGCCGGAGGAACCGGCGGCTGCGGGCTTTTTCGGTACAGACGGAACGGGAGCTGCTGCTGCAGGCGCCTGTGCAGGTGCAGCAGCAGATGAAACTGCTGCTGCGGGTGAGCCTGCTGTAGTTCCCTCTTCCACTGTAACATTATAAACATTTCCATTCACTGTAATTGTGTAATTTTTCATCATCAAACTTCCTCCTAAGCTCTTCTCCAATTATTGCTGTGGGCTTTCCTGATGGACCGGACAACATATCCGTCTCCGCCGGGGTTTTCCTCTTCATATGCTGCAATAGCAGCTGCAATGACAATCGCCAGTTCCTCTTCATTTACAATTCCTGAAACTTCCGGTTCCGGACGAAGCGGAACTATTTCCTGAACGCTTGTTCCTTCGGACGCCTCTTTTGGCACTTCTTTCCTGTTTACGCGCCTCAGATAATAGATGGCAAAAACCAGGCCTATGATTACAATCGCTGCAATCACCAGTGTACCCGGATCTGCATTCTTAATCAATGCACTGATCGGATACTCAGCAGTCACCGTGAACTCTGACCATAATTCGTCAAAATTTTGTGCTGTTGCACTTGCATTGTAATTGCACTTGGCTGTAATCTTCGCATTGTACCTATCGAACGCCACCCTCATGATAACCGTGGCAATCTCTTTTTCTTCATCCACCGCAACTTCACTGCTCAGGACTTCATTAAAACTTCCGACTTTATCCAGAGCGCCGTAATATTCGTCAACCATGCCATTTAAAAATGTGCTGTCCATATTTTGTATCTGGGCTGTCATTTCATCTTCTGAGTAGTTATTCATCATATCTATCAAATACTGAAAATTCTCCAGGATACTGTCTTCCACCTGTGAACTTACGGCTCCCTTTACCGGATAAGCCAAAAAGGCCAGTATACAGGCAAAAGTAAGGAGTAGAGTTGATAATTTTTTCCACAT
>CAMKHH010000338.1 GCA_946412445.1 uncultured Eubacterium sp. | reverse complement strand
GTCGCACAGAGGGTATCTTCCATCATGAATGCTACCAAAATTATTGTGCTGAACGAAGGTATGGTGGTAGGTACAGGTACACATCGCGAGTTATTAGACAGTTGTCCCATCTATCGGGAAATCGCTGAAAGTCAATTATCAAAGGAGGAATTAGAGGCATGAAAAAGAAAACCGGACTGACGCGGCTGATTCCTTATCTGAAGAAGTATAAGTTAAAAATCATCGGCGCAATTTTGCTGATTATCACAGCCGCTGCGATTAACGCCGCCTGCCCTTATTTTGAAGGAATGATTACGACTCAGCTCTTTGCCGATGTCACAGCAGGCCATGGGGTGAATTTTACCCGGATTTTTCGGATTATCGCAGCACTCATAGTCTTTTATATCACAAGTGCTTCCTGTAACTGCTTCTATCAGTTTTTACTGACGGATGCCATTCAGAGTACCATGGTTGATTTAAGAAATGAAGTAGAAGGAAAAATCAGACGCCTGCCAATCTCTTACTTTGACAGCCGTCCTCTTGGCGATATCTTAAGCAGGGTCACCAATGATATGGAGACAGTTTCCAATGCACTGCAGCAGAGCTTTGCACAGGTTTTGAATGCTGTTCTGGGGCTTAGTCTTGCAATGTTTATGATGTTCCGTATCCAGTGGAAGATGGCGCTGGTGGCCGTTTTTATCATTGTCGCTTCCGCAGTCATCTCCAAGGTTATCGTTGCTAAATCCCAGCCCCTGTTCCGGAAGCAGCAGGACGCCCTTGGGAATTTAAATGCAATTGTGCAGGAAAAATACACAGGCTTTAATGAAATTAAGCTCTTCGGAAAACAGCAGGATTCCTTTCAGGAATTTAAGGATGCGAATGAAAATCTTTGTGAAAACGGGTTTAAGGCCCAGTTTATCAGCGGTCTTATGTCTCCGCTGGTAGCACTTGTCACTTATCTGGGAATTGGCTTTGCAGCAATTATGGGCGCACTTTTCGCCCTGTCAGGCATCATAAAAGTAGGCCAGCTTCAATCATTTATCCGATACGTCTGGCAGGTCAACCAGCCTCTTTCACAGGTCACACAGCTTTCAGGTGCCATCCAGTCTTCTGTTGCAGCCGTACACAGGATTTTTGAATTTCTGGACGAGGAGGAGGAAACCGAAGACGCAAATTACCAGCCTCTGAAAGAATCCGTAAAAGGTAACGTAGCCTTTGAAAACGTATGCTTTTCCTATACGCCTGAAAAGTCACTGATTCAGGGGTTATCTGCAAATGTAAAAAGTGGGCAGATGGTGGCAATCGTAGGTCCTACGGGAGTCGGAAAGACGACCCTGATTAATCTGCTCATGCGTTTTTATGACGTGACGGACGGCAGCATTAAAATAGACGGCAGGGACATCCGGCACATGAAGCGGGAAGACCTCCGCTCCCAATTTGGCATGGTGCTGCAGGATACCTGGCTTTACAAGGGTACCATATGGGAAAATATTGCCTACGGAAAAGAAAATGCCACAGAAGAAGAAATCATGAATGCCGCAAAAATTGCGAATGTTCACCATTTCATAAAAACCTTGCCGGAAGGCTACGATATGGTACTAAACGAAGAAGCCAACAATATTTCACAGGGCGAAAAGCAGCTTCTTACCATTGCCCGTGCTGTGCTCTGCAATCCACCCATCTTAATACTGGATGAAGCGACCAGCTCGGTGGATACCCGTCTTGAACAGATGCTTCAGGATGCCATGCAGCGGATCATGAAGGGGCGGACCTCCTTTGTCATAGCACACAGACTTTCAACCATTAAGAATGCAGACTTAATCCTGGTGATGGAGAATGGTAACATCGTAGAACAGGGAACCCATCAGGAGCTCCTTAATCAGAAAGGTTATTATGAGCAGCTGTATCATGCACAGTTTGCCCGCAAATGATTGTTCTTTTACACAGAAACCTGCCACTGGCAGCTTTCCTTGCATACTTTGGTATCTGAAAAGCCTGCGCACCGACTGATTTAAACCAGCCGATGCGCAGGCTTTTCTATATACAATATGTCT
Source organism: uncultured Eubacterium sp. (assembly GCA_946412445.1). GTDB lineage: Bacteria > Bacillota > Clostridia > Lachnospirales > Lachnospiraceae > Novisyntrophococcus. The sequence continues at coordinate 728 of CAMKHH010000338.1, read as the reverse complement.
TTATGCCTTTGTACCAGTCAATGCGATTCCTTCTATGAATTGTTTCTGGAATATGATATAAATTACAATCATCGGAATCATGGCAAGTACGGAACCCGCCATAAGATTGGGATAATTCACAGCAAACTGTCCTCTTAAGGTTGACAAGCCGGAGGACAGTGTCAGCTTGTCCAGCTTTGTATTGACAATCAACGGCCACATCAGATCCGAATAGGCAAATAAGGCTGTGAACACCGATAAGGCTGCAACCGATGTCTTTGTAAGTGGAAATGCAATCCTCAAAAAAGTTTTAAAATGTCCGCATCCGTCAATCCTTGCGGCCTCCAGCAAATCATCAGGAATCCCCATGTAGGTCTGTCTAAGGAAAAATGTTCCAAAGGCACTTACCAATGCCGGAAAAACCAGTGCGAAGATAGAGTCCGTCTTTCCCAGTGCGGATATAATCTCGTATTGAGGAAGGATAAACACCTGGGCCGGAAGCATCAGCTGGGACAATACCACAAAGAAAAAAATGTTCTTTAACGGAAACTTAAGTTTGGCAAAGGCATAAGCCGCCATAGAGGAAAATATCACCGCACATATAACGCGTAACACAATCATCATTAAAGTATTATAATATAATTTCAGAAATGGCAGACTGGCCGTAACCTGTGCATAAGCCGCTGTATTCCGGAAAGACTTTGGAAATAAAGCCGGCGGAATCAACGTTGTTTCCGGAACCGTCTTAA
>CAMKHH010000337.1 GCA_946412445.1 uncultured Eubacterium sp. | reverse complement strand
CTGCATCCTCTCCGCAGCTTTCCTGTATAAACTTCAGCGCAAGGAACAATTTTTTCTCCAATCCATCTGACAAATGCCAGCATTCCTTCCTGATTTCTTCCAATTGATTTCTAATCTCATCTTCATATTCTTTCCATATGGAAAAACGTTTTCCACGAAGTCTGTAGGAATACTCTTTTAATGAGCGATATATTCTGATGTCCAGATTACTTTCTGACTCTGACAGGATTTGATGTTCTTGTTTTATTTTCAGACTTTTTTCAAACCGTTGGACAAAGTTTTCAAGCAGAACCGTGGGTTCATCGAGAAGATGCTGTTTCTGGTAATCAGCGAGTTGACCTGCCACTTCCCGCATCCTCCTCATGTAACAATCTTCTGTCTGACATTCCAAAAAGATGTCTGCCAGAGCTTCACAGAGCATCTGGACAACTGCAAAGCGCTCATCCACACTGCCATTCTTTATATGTTCACACTGTAAATTCCATTCCTCTTTACTTATGGATTGTTCCAGAATACCCCGGATGTCATAGCCTTCCCGATATGTACAGTATAATTCATAATAGCCGGCAAAATCCCGTGCAATCTCTTCACACTGAAGATATTGTCCTGTTACCTGCTCATCTACTGTAATGCCTAATTCTTCGTAGCTGCAGATTAATACGGACAAGTCCTCCCAGCCTCTTGCCGTGACAAATTCTTTTTCCACTGCTTTCTGTTCAATATAGTAAAAATTACCCGGCTTTGCTTTGAGATAAGAGAGTATAGATCCATGAATCCCCACTCCTAAAGCATAAGTAAGCCAGGTATCACAGTCCACATCTACGGAAATACAGCGTACACGATCCAGAGTTACGACGTCCAGCGAACGGGCGGATTTATTATATTCCTGAGGATTTCCTGCTGCGACCAGGATCCAGCCTTGTGGAATCCTGTGATTGCCAAACGTCTTGGACTGAAGGAACTGCAGCATGGTAGGCACCAATGTCTCTGAGACACAGTTGATTTCATCCAGAAACAGAATTCCTTCTCTTTTTCCCGTCTTTTCCATATATTCGCAGACAGAGGCCAATATCTCACTCATTGTATACTCGGTGACCATATGTGTGTATCCCTGATATACCCTTTCTTTCACCAGCGGCAGCCCTACCGCACTTTGCCGGGTATGATGTGTCATTGTATATGAGACGAATCCTACGTCACAGGCCTTTGCCGCCTGAGATACGATTGCAGTCTTGCCGATTCCGGGCGGTCCGATCAGCAGAACCGGTCTTTGACGTAGCAATGGAATCTTATAGCTTCCATGAGCATCCTTTGCAGTATAAGCAAGTATGGTATGAATCAACTCTTGCTTCGCTTCTTCTATATTCATAATCTCTCCTGACTATCTGTCTACTTCTTGATTTTCAGATGTAAATCCAGCGCCAATGCCCATCTCGGAACTTCTGCTTTCTTTAAGGAATCATTTAAAAAGACAAAAGCTGTTTCATAGTCTGGTTTATTTCCCGGATAGATACCGTCTCCATCAGTAAAATACAGCATCCCCTTTAGGTTTTTTATCTCTCCGGTTCTGCATTTTTCATCGACAAGTTGAAAGACCGGTCTGAAATCTGTTCCTCCAAATCCCTTAATCTTCAAACTTCCCGCATAATCTTCCCATGCCTCCCTGCTGGTGATATGTACCACCTCCTGAATCATGGAATCACACTGAATCACGTAGACACTCATCCGACTGAAAAATTGTGTTTTTTCCATTAAAATAGCATAGGTCTGTTCCAGAAAACCCCTCACCAGCTGACCGGAGCAGGAACCAGAGGTGTCAATCGCTATCACAAACTCTTCCAGTCTGCGTGCCTCCTGATATTCCAATGGCTCCATAAGAACAACGTCCTTATAATGAGTACGGCTGTACCAGTAGGGTATATAGTCAAAGCTGTCCAAATCCAGAGCAATTTCCTCATTATATACTGCAAACTGCCTGAGAAAAGTCTTATAATCATAACTCTTTCTCTTTTTTACAGTTACAGACCTGCTGTCTTGCCCTGCACGAGTACCTCTCTTCCTGCTATTTTCTGACTCCTCTATAGAAAATTCATGTCCCTTCCCCTTCCAGTATGCAACTACCTTTCTGGTCTCATAAAGCTTCATCCGGCGATAGGCAGGCGAATCTTTACAGTCTTTATACGTAGCCAAATCTCTTTGCCAGAACGTATGATCATCTACCTGATAAGCAGACTCCAACTCCTTAAAAATCTCCTCAGGATTTTGGGACAACCTCAGTCTTTCCTGGATTTCCTTATATATCCCATGTAAAGTGACCTCTTCCCTGGAATATTCGCTTTTTCTTTGATACCTGCATACCTGAATATCACAGGCCAGATTCCAGATCCGGCAATCTCCTTCTGCCTTTAAAGAAGGATGCATCAATATTCCATGATAAGTCATATGAAGCAGGGCATGTCTTAAGAATTCAGCATCCTTATTATACATTGTGATGACAGACAGCGGTTCATAACAGACCGTGAAGCCATTTAAGCCAAAGGCTTTGCCTTTCTCCATTTTCTGAAACTTTATACCTCTTAAAACCCTTCCAAGCTCAGGATGTTCTCTGATTAAGCTCTGTCTTATAAATGACCAGATTTCGGCCGCGATTGTTTCTGTCTGAAGCTCAATTCCGCTTCTCCGGCAGTATTGATAAGTTCTTTCTTCCATCCCATTTCCCTCCCCGGAAAATGTACTCTAGATTTAGTATAGCTGTTTTTATTTTAAAGTG
>CAMKHH010000336.1 GCA_946412445.1 uncultured Eubacterium sp. | reverse complement strand
GTGTTTATAGTTTTTCCTGCCGTTCTTTTTTGGCAAAGTTATACACCAGATTCTGGATTCCAGAGCCCGTTTTCGAAGTTTCATGGCTGATATCAAGTAAGTGCTTCAAAAGATAGCGTCGTGTAATCTCCATGCAGATCCTGTAAAATTAACCTAAAATGTCTTTAGGAGGTTATACAATGGATCAAGGTAATAGAGCTTTATGGAAAGAACGGATTCAAGAGCAGGCATCTAGCGGTATATCTATGGCTGCATGGTGCCGGCAGAATCATATAAAAAAATCTACTTTTTACTATTGGAAGAAACAGCTGCATACAGAATCCAGGGAAATACAATCTTGCGCACCGCAGTTTGCCAAACTTGAGCTTCCAATCTCACCAGTACCATTAGAAAATCCAGTCGGGCTCCAGATTACCTGGGGAAAGTTTTCCTTCACCCTTTCGGATGAGAAGGATTGTTCTCTGGCCATTCAATTCATCCGGCAGGTACAACAGTTATGATGGATCTGTTTGTAAAAGATGCAAGACACATCTACCTGGCATGTGGGGCAACAGATTTCCGCAAACAGTCGGCGGGGCTCGCAGCTATTGTTAATATGCAGTTTGAACTGGATCCTTTTATAAATGAATATGTTTTCCTGTTTTGTAACCGGAGAAGAAATGCAATCAAAGTGCTCCGATACGATAGCAATGGTTTTATCTTAGCAAACAAAAAACTCCTGGATGGGATGAAATTCCAGTGGCCAAAAGATCCCTCGGAAGTAAAAGAGATATCCTACCAGCAAGTGCAGTGGCTTTTACAGGGGCTGGAAATCGAACAGAAAAGAGCGCTCCATCCAGTAAAAATGGATGCGAAGTCCACCTGTTTCTGACCATCGAAAAGTGACGGATAAAACCCTGGAAAAACGCGTAAAATCAGCACTTTTTGGCGTTTGAGATGTGCGAAAAAGATGGCATTATATGTTCTGAAATGGTATACTTATAATAAAGAAAACAAAGGACAAGTATACCAATGACAGAACATGAAGAACTGCTGAAACTTCGAGCACTTGCCGAAAAACAACAAAAGGAAATCAAAGCAAAAGATAAGATCATTCAAAAACAGAATATACAGATTGAAAACATGATCCAGGCACTTCTTCATGCAAGAAAGAAGTTGTTTGGTCCCTCCACGGAAGTATCACAAATGGAAGGACAATTATCTTTGTTTACCTCTATGCAGGATCTTGCGGGAGGGCTATTTAAGGAGAAAAAGGAGATTACTGTTCCCAGTTATACAAGGACGGCACGGAGACCTGGGGTAAGGGAGGAAATGCTTGCAGGGCTGCCCCAGGAAGTAGAGGAGTATGTAATTCCAGCAAAGGAGACCTGTTCTAAATGTGGTGGAGAGTTAATCGTTATCGGTAAAAAGGTCGTCCGCACGGAAGTGGAGTTTGAACCGGCAAAGCTGAAAGTAAAACAGATCATTCAGCAGGTGGCAAAGTGTACGAAGTGTGGAAAAGAAGGAAGTGAAAACCCAAGAGATCACTTTGAGAAAGCGGCAGTTCCTTCGCCGATACTACCTCATTCAATAGCAACCCCCTCTCTTGTGGCCCAGGTCATGTATCAGAAGTTTGCCCAGGGTTTGCCGTTTGCCCGCCAGGAGAAGGACTGGTATCGGATGGGATTGGTGCTGCCAAGAGGAAACATGGCCAATTGGACCATTCGCTGCAGCGAGGAATGGCTGACCCCCATTTATAACAGGATTCATGAGGTGCTGTTGAACTGCCAGATCCTGCACATGGACGAAACCCGAATCCAGTGTAATAAGGAAATGGGGAAAAAGGCAAGCAGTGAGTCCTATATGTGGGTAATCCGCAGCGGTGCCTGTGAAGACATTCAGACCGCCTTCTTCCATTACTCTCGCACCAGAAGCGGTGACGTTGCAAAAGACCTATTATGGGGATTTCACGGATATCTGACCACGGATGCATACATAGGGTATGAAAAGGTGGAAGACATCAAAAGAAATCTATGCTGGTCCCATTGTCGGCGTTACTATATAGAAAGCATCCCGTTGGATAATCAGGGAAAGGAAATCCCCGGGTCCAAGGGAGCGGAAGGCAGGGAGTTCATCAATCTTCTCTTTAAGGTTGAGAAAGAGATTCAGGATCTGCCTTATGAAGAAAAAAAACAGAAGCGTCAGGATGCGTCACGTCCCATCCTCGATGCCTTTTGGTCGTGGGTGGAAGAAACAGCGGCTCTTTCTACTACGAATGAAAAACTGACAACTGCGCTAGGATACTCTAAAAACCAGAGAAAATATCTGGAAACATTTTTAGAAGATGGCAGGCTGCCAATCTCGAATAATTTATGCGAGGCAAATATAAAGCCTTTTGCCACCGCAAGACGTGCATGGCTTTTTGCAGACACACCTAAAGGTGCAACGGCCAATGCCGTTCTCTATACATTAGTAGAGTCCGCCAGGGCCAATGCTCTGGATGTTTATGAATACCTGAAATACATCCTGGAAAGTATGCCCAATAACGACTATCTGAATCATCCAGAGATACTGGATAAATACCTGCCCTGGTCAAAAGAATTACCAGAAGAATGTAGGTTGATTCATAAGCATAAAAAATGCCTCAAGAAATGATAGGCTTAGTATAGCAGCATTGCGGCAGAATTACACGACGCCATCTTTTGAAGCACTTACTTGAATACGCTTCTTTCGCAGAAGATGATGCAGGCAGGATTGGTTTTCTGGCAGATGGAGCAACACCACTGCTGGTAC
>CAMKHH010000335.1 GCA_946412445.1 uncultured Eubacterium sp. | reverse complement strand
TTATCTCCTGCTGCTTTCAGGCTCTTAAATGCATTGATAACAACCAGATACAGGGGAACTGCAATCATTAGAAACCCAATCCCCAGTATGATATTACGTGATACCAGCCACCCGCCCACTCGTATCTTTTTTCCTTTTATTTTCATGTATTCACACCGCCCCTGCTGGTTAATTTAATCTGGATTACAGAAAACACCGCTATAATAATAAACAAAACACAGGCTTCCGCATTCGCCATGGAAAACTTCATATTCTGAAAAGCATCATTATAAATCATGATTCCTATCACCTCTGTTGCTCTTACCGGTCCTCCTCCCGTCAAAGCATATGAATAATCGAAGGTAGTGAATCCTGCTTTGATGATCAAAACCAGATTCACTGTAACGGTCGGAAGAATATAGGGAAATGTAATATATCGGAACTTCTGGAATGTAGTGGCACCATCCAGCATGGCTGACTCATACTGTTCATCCGGAATGACCTGAAGACCTGACAGAAAAATAAGCGTAGGCATAGCTACGGCCTGCCAGATATTCACAAATACCACTGCAGGCAGTGCGGTCTTTATATTTCCCAGAAAGCTTGCGGACAACCATGGTATTCTCAAGAGTTCTCCTATGTAGGGGAGAACTCTTAAGAACATCTGGTCCCATATAAGCGCTATCGTAACAGCACCAATCATCGCAGGCACAAAGAAAAAAGATTTTATAAATCCCCGAAACCGTTTCAGTGAATTTAAGGATAATGCCAGAATAAGGGCAAGTACGATAACACCAATGACCAGTAAAATTGTATAAACCAGTGTTGTTTTCAAGCTTCTCCAAAAAGCAGGATTATGAACAAGCTTCCTGTAGTTTTCCAGTCCAATAAACTGGTAATCAGGAGAAATTCCATCCCAGTCAGAAAAACTATATCGAATTCCCGTGACTACAGAATAGACGTAGAAAAAGCTGTATAATGCCAACGGTATAATTGTAAAGCTGAAAAAAACTGATTTTGAAGAAATTATCTGCCTTTTTTTCTGCATAATGCTCCTTTTTATTGCTGACTGCTTACAGCAATGGATTCATCCATGTTTGCAAGAAAATGGTCCGTATCCCCATCGCTCAATAATTGCTGTGTGACATTATATAGATCTGTAACCACATTATTATCAATCGTAGACGCCATCCAGTCATGAACTCTTCCTGCCTCAATCGCCTCCAAAACCGGCGCAACACCTTCATCCTCCATCTTCACGCCTTTGATACAGGAGGGTGCTCCGTCATTATCACAGAAAATCTGTGCATTCTCAGGTCTTGCCAGGAACTCCAGAAATTTCATGGCACACGCCTTTTCTTCCTCACTTGCCTTTGCTGAAACACAAATTGCCGCATCAACTCCGCTTAAAACCTTCGTACTTTCTTTGCTGTCACCAGGAAGGGGGAATACTCCCATCTGAAGATCCGGATTTGCAATTGTTAAAGTTCCTTTTGCGTAAGAACCGGTAATACACATGGCATACTTCCCGTTGGAAAATCCTTCCCAAACAACCGTATCTGACATACCAAGCATATCCTTATTGGCAAATTTCATGGTTTCTCCAAGTTTCTTTGCCATACCCTGCATCTCGGAATCATCTGCCAGCTTTAATGTTCCTTCGGTAGCTTCCTTTATTTTTTCAACTCCCTGATCAGTCCATGCAACCACTGCACTTTGAAGGATATGTCCTACCTTTGTAGGATCCTTTCCCATGACTCCGATCGGTGTAATGCCTGCCTCCTGCAAAGTTTCACAGACCCGGATAAAATCATCATAGGTTTCAGGAATCTCCAGATCGTTTTCCTCGAAAATCTCTTTGTTATAGAACACTCCCATATAGTTGTTGCTATACGGCAGGGCATAGGTCTCACCGTCATTTGCTTTTGACATCTCTAAAGCAGATTCATTCACATTCTGCAAAAAATCCTGACCTGATAATTTCTCTACAAAACCGCTTTCCACCTTCTGTTTAAACTGCATCTGAGTCGGATAATCCGAGAAAAGCACCGGGATGTCATCAGATGCGATTCTGGAAGTCAACACTTTTCCGGCATCTGGTACAGTATTCATCTCAATTTTAATTTCCGGATACTCTTTATTGAACTTATCAATAATCTCCTGGTATCCTTTTTGAGGACCTTCTTCTCCTTTTTGCTGGAAGAACTCCAGAGTCGTGACATCTGAACCTGATTTATTTCCATCTTCCTTACTTCCGTCTGCCACTGACTGCCCGCTGTTTCCGGAGCATCCTGTCATAACAGCAAGTGTCAACACCATTCCCAGTCCTGCAACTAACTTTTTCTTCATACTGCTTCTCCTTTGGAATTAAGATTTAATTGTCGATTAATAGTTATGTGCTTTCGAAACTGCATAAGAAATTTTTTCAATCGATATATTTTCTCCCTGAATCGTGCAGTCCGCACCAATCATAAAGCCGGCCTGTCCAATTTCCTCAATGGCTGCCAGAACTTCTTCTTCGATTGCCGATTTCTCTCCATTTAAGATATTGCCTTTGTTATTAAGTCCGCCCAGTACTGGTTTCCGGAATAATTTCTTACCTTCTGTAAGAGAACAATTATTATCTTTGACAGACCAGTTTACCATTGTCGCCGGATAATCTTTAAACCACTCCAGGTTCGTCTTAAATTTATACTCGGGTTCTCCGCAGATATGCAGTAATACATACTGTTCCTGCCCGGGAACCTGAAGAATCTGAAGATCATATGGCTTCACTAATCTTTCCCATTCCTCGTATGTAAAG
>CAMKHH010000334.1 GCA_946412445.1 uncultured Eubacterium sp. | reverse complement strand
TGCACACTGCGCCGGTCAGGGGATCCATGAGTGCCGCCTGCTTTAATAAATTTACATCACCGGATACGCCGGCTTCAACAGCAAGACGTTGAACCCAGATAGATTGTGAGCATACGGCCGCACATCCCAAAGGAAGATCACCAACCTTGGGAACAGAGATACCATTTCCATCTACATAACAGGGTACTTCCACAACTGATTCATAGGGCAGATTTGTGATACAGCCTTCATTCATGACATTAAAGTCACCCCGATACATACGCCCTGTCTCCAGTGATTCAATGATATATGAGCAATGTTCATGACCACGTGCGGAACCATCGAATACCTTGGGCGGTTCTTTTAAAAGCTTCGGATAGTCGGTCTCAAACCAGTTACGTTCTTCACGTGTGACACGGAGATATCCCCCGGTTTCCCCATTAATCCAGCTGTCCAGATTAATCCAGCTGCGGATTTCATCAGGACGTTTTCGATACCATGATACATATTCGGACAGATGGCCATTGGATTCTGTGGAATAGTAACCGAATCTCTTTAAGATATCAATTCTTACCTTTTCCTCTTCCTTATACTTTTCATGTGCTTCAAAAGCATCCAGAAGCTTGTCCAGCATCTCAACACCATGGTGCTTTATGGAGATATACCAGGTCTGATGATTGATTCCGGCACAGATGAAATCGAGCTCTTCATGGGGAATGCCAAGAACCTCTGCAATCTGATGCTCCCCATGAATTTCTCCGTGACATAGGCCAATGGTTCTGACCCCGCCATATTTATTGCAGGCCCAGGTAGCCATGGCATTTGGATTGGAATAATTGAGCATGATCGCACCGGGCTTGGCCACCTCTCTGATGTCTTTACAAAAGTCCAGCATGGCAGCAATTACCCGCTGTCCGTACATAATTCCTCCGGTGCATAAGGTATCTCCAAAGGCTTCCCTGCGATTGGTGGTGGACTGAATCCGGGTGGAAATTCCATTTGCCTCCAAATCTCTTTGACACAGCTCTGTAACCTTCTGGAGATTGTCAGCATTAATATCGGTAAATGCAATATCAATATCCCGGAATTCGGGTACGGACATAATGTCCGTAAAAAGAGTTCTTGCAAATACCAGACTGCCTGCACCGATAAAAGCAATTTTAAAATTCATATGATCTGTCCTTTCTTTTTCCATTTTTTATAGATTGATTATAGAATAAGATGCTATAAAATGTGACAGATTTTCACACCTGTTCCATTAAAATGCAATAGATTATAGTATTTATTGCTGTAAAACTTGAATGGGTGTGGTATGATACATTGTATAAACGCTTGTTTAAGAATCAAAAAATCAGCCGGAGGATTTAAATATGAGCATATACCGGAAAGAAAATATATATGCTGCGCCTGTTGCCTATTATGCGTTGAATCTGAAAGAATTCCATATGGATATGCATTGGCATGACAGATGCGAAATTATGTACGTTGTAGATGGCTGCTGTACAGTGGAAACCAGACAGGGGGCGGTGAGCTTAAGTGACAGACAGTTTATTTTTTTAGACACTGGTGTACCTCATCGTCTTGAAGTAGCCGCTTCCTGCACACTCTTGAACTATGAATTTCGTTGTTCCACGATTCCAAGAGGGATTAATCTGAAAGAACTGAGTGCTAAAAGCTCTGCAGTTCAAAGCTTTTTATGTGCCGGGAAAAAAATTCTCGTACTGGATGACCAGTGTAAGGTGGGTTATGCACTAAAAGATCTGATTGCCGAACTGGAATGCCGGGAGGGTGAAACGTATCTGCTGGAGCTTCTGTTTCAGCGGATGTTAATTGAATGTTCCGGATGTGCCCTGAAAATTGGGGGGATTACGGGTACGGTATATTTGAAACGGGCAAAGGAATTTATAAAAGAGCATCTGTGTGAATCACTCAATGCAGGGGTTATTTCGGAAAATTCCGGGATTCATGTTTCCTATCTTCAGAACCTTTTTTCCAGGAATATCGGATGTGGAATCATGACTTATGTGAATAATCTGAGAATTGAACAAGCCTGCTTTCTTCTGAAGAACAGCAGCATGAAAGTGACGGATATCGCTTTTCAGGTGGGCTTTAACAGCAGGCAGCACTTTTCCTATACCTTTGAAAAGCAATTTCATATCGGACCAAAACAATACCGGAAGCTGAACAGCCAGAATCTGTCACCGAATACCGGTGACAGCCAGCAATATCTGTCTGAAGACGGAAGTCAGGGAGAACGGTTATCCTTAAATAATACGAAATTATAAGAACCAGCAGTGAATCTGCTGGCTTTTTATACCAAAGTATGCAAGGAAAGCTGCCAGTGGCAGGTTTTCTGTATGTTATTGCTTTAATAAAACTAAACTACCACCCGCTAAAGCGGGTGGGTTCGCACATAAATGTGCTTGTTTCATATCAAATTGCTTCAAAATAGGCAATATTAATTTCTTCTACTGTAAGACTCATATTGGGATATCCCAATCTCTCCCTAACCTCTTCAATAACCGCTCTATATGCATTCAAATAATCTGCGTCAGTTGCTACTTCATTGGGAACTTTTTTGCTTTCAACCATAAAAATAGTACTTCCATTAAGACTTCCCATTTCTGGACTTACAAAATATCTTTCATGTACCTCTCCTGTAATGCTAATACCAGTTTCTTCGTAAACTCTGTTTGCAGCTACATTCCAAATATCCCCAATCGTAGCATTTGTATAATATTGGGGGTCAAGTCCAAAAAGTGAAATCGAATAACTTTTTGTTCCCATAATTCACCATCCATACATTTTTTAT
>CAMKHH010000333.1 GCA_946412445.1 uncultured Eubacterium sp. | reverse complement strand
CATTAATGATTTCCATGGAAAGAGCCCGCTTTCCTGTAGCCTTATCGTATTCCCACTCCTGTGAACCCTTACCTTCATTCGCTGCGGCAAGGAGGAACAGATTCCGGTCATATACTTGAATCATATTGTCAAATATGCCACTGCTTAAGGCACATAATTCCCTGATTCCAGCGTTTTTCATCAAGGCTTTATGCAGCTCTTCTTCCCATTCCTGATAATAAAAAAATAAGTTCTGCACCTCATTGAAAACATCAGGAAGCACTTTGTTTCCGAAAAGATAGATCCGGTTCCGTCTTCCCTGTTTTCGCGGCGCCTGATTTCCGGGCAGACATATCCCGTGAAACTCCTCTTCCGGTTCTCCTTCCATGTCCTCCGCATAGCCTACATATATGAAGTCAGGACTTCTCTCTGAATCACCCTTCCTATACCAGACTGCGCCCTTTAGATGAAGAGTTTTTTCAGGCTCTCCCCACAGCTTTCCGTCTCTCTGTTCAAAATGTTCATATAAAACCGCCATACTGAGACGCATATAATTCCCCCTTTCCAAGCTCTCCTATAAAGTATAGGAAACTAAGTGTGCAAAGTCAATAACTCTACAGGATTTACTGGGATATCTATGCATGTTATTGTATGTTTAAGGATTCTTATATACATATGGGGCAATACAAATATTCCTATAAAATATGCAATTAAAGGAGGAGGATATTATATGTCAGAATCGAATCAGAAATTATATCAGGAACGTCTCAAGCGAGTGGAAGATGCAATTTCATTAAAAGAAAGTGACCGTGTCCCTATTGCTCCTATATTTGGAGCTTTACCATATGCTATGAAAGGAGCCACTTACAAGGACAGCATGTATAATTATGACCGGGCCTCCGAGGCTCTTGTCCGCTTTTATGAAACCTTTCAGCCCGATGCGGCAACGCATACCGCCTTTACCAGTGGACGTGCTAATGAACTGGCACAGTCCAGTATGATTGACTGGCCCGGACGTCCTGGAACGAGGGTAGCCGACTTTTCCACCCATCAGGTCATTGAACGGGAATTCATGTCACAGGAAGAATATCCTGAAATGATTGGTGATTTTACCGGTTTTATGCTGCGTAAGTATATTCCCCGTGCTTTCCCTGCCTTAAAAGGCTTAAGTGATATAAACTTTGTCCCCTCAATCGTACTCAGCACCATGCCATTGGCTTCTCTTTATTCCCCTCAGGTTCAGGATGCATTCTCTTTGCTTTCCAAAATCGGAGAAGAGGATAACAAAGCTGCTGCCGCCACTCAAGCAGTCTCAGCCCGCCTGGCAGAAATGGGCTTTCCGCCATTTGTTACTGGAGCAGGTGAGGCTCCCTTTGATATTTTAGGGGATTATTACCGGGGCACATTAGGCGCTCTTGCTGATCAGCTGGAATGCCCGGAGGAAATTGAAGCTGCCTGCGATATGCTGGCCGACATACAGATAGCTTCTTACTCTTACTTCAAAACAGTCTCTATGCCGGTGAAGCGGGTATTCTTTCCTCTCCATAAGGGAATGGATGGGTTTATGAATCCTCAGCAGTATGAGAAGCTCTACTGGAAACCGCTGAAAAAAATCATGCTGGCATTAATTGATATGGGTGTTACTCCCCATATTTACACCGAAGGTAAATACAATACACGGTTAGAGCAATTAGCCGATGTACCTAAAGGTAAAGTAATCTATCACTTTGAAACCGCAGATATGAAAGAAGCAAAAAGGATTCTCGGAGATGTTGCCTGCATCAGCGGCAACCTGCCTATCTATCTTCTGGAATATGGCACGAAACAACAGGTGATTGATTATTGTAAAGAACTCATTGATACCTGTGCTCCCGGGGGAGGATATATCTTCGATACCAACGGCTGCATAGACAATGCCAAAAGAGAAAATCTGGAAGCTATGTTTGAAACTGTAAAAAGTTATGGCAAGAAATAAAATTCAATAAATCTCACAGCCACTGTCATTTTATCTTACGAAATGACAGTGGCTGTAAGGTCTTCTTTATAAGTGGAATCATCTTATCGATTCAGGAGATATCTTTGGAAATTCAATGCCTGTCTGGCATCCTCATCCAGTTTCTCTTCCGAAATATTGGGATACATTTCTCTCCAAAGCTTAACATCCTGGCCAACCCTTCCTCCCTTTTGGACAAAGGGTTCCATGACTACGGCCTGATTATAATCAATATCGCAAAGAGCATCTCCAATTTCCCTCCAGGGGATACGTCCTCTTCCCGGAACCATGCGATTGCACTCTCCCGTATGAAAATGTCCCAGATATTTTCCTGCCTTTCTGATGGCTTCACCGAAACTTTCTTCCTCTATATTCATATGAAAAGTATCAAGCATTAGTCTGACATTATCTTCCCCTACCTGTTCTATGTACTCGCATCCCTCCTCGGCTGTATTAATCAGGAAATTCTCAAATCGATTCAGTACTTCCATACAAATTGTTATATTATATTCTCTGGCAATTGCGCTTAATTTTGAAGCACCTTCAATACTCCTTTTCCATGTTTCACCCTTATCAACAGGTTTGCCATAATCAACCGGCCAATACGAGTACAGGGCTCCACCTATTAAATTAATATCCAATTGCTCCAAAGCAGCAAATAGTTTTTTGTAAAATTCAAAGGCTCCATTTCGAATTTTGGAATCGGGGGAACTTATATCTTGTTCACATGAAGGTCCATGGCCTGCTGTTAGTCTCAGACCATAATCTGAAGCCGCTTTACGTATCTCACTTAATTTTTCTTTTGAATACGCAGGAATTGGGG
>CAMKHH010000332.1 GCA_946412445.1 uncultured Eubacterium sp. | reverse complement strand
TGACTGACAATCTCTCCCTCCTTCTTCCGGTTCACCCAGCCTGCCTTCGATATTCTCGGGAGAATCGCCATAGTAATATTTTCCCTGATTGTCATGTGCATACTGGCTCCCTGGCGCTTTCTGTCCTCCGGCACCAACGAGATACCCGCTGCAATCGCCTGCTGGGGGTTCCTGATTCTCAGTCGTTTTCCACTTTTGCATATTTCTCCGGATTCCACCGGCTTTACTCCAAAAATCAGTTCCGCAAGCTCTGTCCGCCCGGCTCCGATGAGACCTCCCAGCCCAAGAATTTCACCGCGGTGTACCTCCAGGCTCACCTCCTTGACACCGTTGCCTGTAAGTTTTTTCAGTTCCAAAAGCACAGGAGATTTCCCGGACATCTCTCTGGACGGAAAGGTTTCCTTCAGCGTTCTTCCCACCATCTGATGAATCAACGCCTCCCTGTCTGTCTCACCTATTCTTGACGTACCGATATAATTTCCATCCCGCAGCACAGAGACCCGGTCACAGATTCTGAACAGTTCATCCATTCTGTGAGAAATATAAAGAATCGTAATCCCTCTCTCTTTTAGTTTCTCTATCATCTGAAACATCGTCTCCACCTCCTGATTCGTCAGGGGCGCCGAAGGTTCATCCATAAGCAATATACGGATATCTTTGGAAAGAGCTTTTGCAATTTCCACCATTTGCTGGTAACCCACACTCAATTCTGCAACCATCGCTGTTGGAGAAATGTCAATATTCAATTCCTGAAAAAGAGCTTCTGTTCTGGCTATCATCTGCTTATTATCTGCGATTCCACTCTTCTTTTTTATCTCCTCACCCAAAAAAATATTTTCATATACAGTCAGCTCATTTACAAGGGTGAATTCCTGATAAATCACCCCGATTCCTTCCTGCCGGGAGGAAGATGGCGTCAGAGCCTCATATACATGTGAATTTACAATAATCTGCCCTGAAGTCGGCCTGACCGCTCCGGTACAGGTCTTAATCAACGTAGACTTGCCTGCCCCATTTTCTCCGGCCAACGCATGCACCTCTCCCTGTTTCAGATGAAGACACACGTTATCCAGCGCAACCACACCGGGATAACGTTTTGTAATATTTTTGAACTCTAAAATAGTCTCCTTTTCCATCTGATGCGATTCCTTTCTTTGAACGAGGCCATCGCAGTTTCTGTTCTGCAGTGGCCCCATCAGTCCAACTTACGATTTCAACTGACTTTCCTCCATGCCGGAATATTTCGCATAGGCAAGCAGATTTTCATTAGTCACCGGGATGACCGGCATCAGTTCAAATTTCTTGTAATCCTCACCACTGAAGATTTTCATAAAATCGTCCACACAATATTTTGCCCAGCCGATGGAATTTCCATAGCTGATGGATGAGCGGTAAGGATTCTCCGGGTCATTGATAGCCTGAACCGCTTCATTGGTTCCGTCAATTCCAAACACACCAAAATCGTCTGTATTCTTCCCAGCTGCAATTACCGCTTCACAGGCGCCGACAGCACCGCCGTCACCGATGGTGCAGATTACCTTTACATCCGGATATGCCTGTAAGATTGACTCTGTAGCATCATAGCCTTCCGTCGTGTTGATCGCAGCCTTTTCCGCTACAATTTCGGCATCAGGGCAGAGCTTCTGTAACTTTTTCTTAATTGCATTTCCTCTGTCCAGAAGACTTATCTCCTGAGGATAATTCAGAATCGCGACCTGGCACTTGCCGTCAAATTTGTCATCGATCCACTGGGCAGCCTGCTCTGCGCAGGCCTCTCCAGCCATATTGTCAGAAGGCACCAAAATGCAGTTTCCATAGCCGAAGGTAAGTGCGATGCCCATGACAGGAATTCCGGCATCCAGCGCTTTCGCCGTGACATCCTTCAGCGCCTCTCCGTCAACTCCGCCGATAAAAATACCGTCAACTCCACTTTCAATATAGCTTTCCAGCTGGGACACCTGGGTGGAGGCATCACCACCACAGTCGGAAATTGTAAAGCTCATGTTGTGTTCTTTGCCAAACTCCTGAATATACTGAGCAATACCTGCCCAGACAGGATTTGTCAGGTCTTGAAAGGATACGCCGATTTCATAGGGCCCTTCTTTCACAAATTCACTTGTATCATGGCCGTTTAAAATGTCTGTCTTTTCCCATTGAATAAGAGCATCTGTTTTCTCCACGTTCTCCGGCAGCAGATACTGCGTAATATCCAGGGGTTTAACACTGTCCCAGTCACTTGCTGGCACGCTGCCGGATGTACTGCTTTCTGATGTTGAGGTTTTTGACGATCCGGAGGCAGATGACCGGGCTGTGGCAGACGATCCGTCTGCCGATGCCGCAGTGCCCGCAGAATCATTACCTCCGCAGCCTGTCAAAGCAGCTGCCAGTGAGATACATAAACATAAGCTGATGAGTTTTTTCTTCATATAAATCCTCCCATATACATGATTTTTTATCCGGTATAATTTCCACACTTATACCGGGAATTTATATAAACAGCAAAATTTTTAAATAACCCACGGCCGTTGAAGTCATTAAAAATTGATTGCCGTTCTATCAGATTAAACATCTTTTTTGTAATTTACCGGCTCCTTTCCGCAAATCACATCAACACCTTTTGAGCGTAGCTGCTCCAGGAAATATAAAGGAACTGCCCAGTCAGTAACCACCTTATCTATTTCCCTGACGTCGCAGACCAGTGAAAAGGAATCATCTCCAAACTTTGAATGATCCAGCATAAGATAAGAGGCTTTAGATGATTCCATCACCGCTTTTTTAAAGTTAGCTTCCTGCATATTTGGGGTT
>CAMKHH010000331.1 GCA_946412445.1 uncultured Eubacterium sp. | reverse complement strand
CTCAAAGAGGAATAGAAGAGGCAAAAGGTGCAGGAAAGATCCTGAAAGAAAAAGGCTATGATTTTGATATTGCCTATACTTCTTATTTACAACGTGCAATTCATACATTACAGTTGGCGCTTACAGAGATGAATCGAAAAGATTTGCCGGTTGTAAAAAGCTGGAAACTGAACGAGCGTCATTATGGTGCTCTGCAAGGCTTGAATAAAGCAGAAACGGCGCAGAAGTACGGTGAGGAACAGGTACAGATCTGGCGCAGATCTTTTGATATACAGCCGCCAGAGCTTGAAGCTGATGATGAACGGAATCCTGCTTTACAGGAGCTGTATCATGATGTCAGGACTGCAGGACTTCCGTTGACTGAGAGTCTGAAGGATACGATTGCCCGTGTAATCCCATACTATGAACAGGAAATCCGTCCAAAGATGGATGAGGGCAAACGGGTTATCATAGCTGCCCACGGAAATTCACTACGTGCATTAATCATGTACTTTGAACATTTAAGCGAAGACGAGATTACAAAGGTAAATGTTCCGACCGGTATTCCCCTGATTTATGAATTCACGGATGAGGGACAGATAAACAGAAAGTTCTATCTTGGAGATCCGTCGGCCATTGAAGAGAAGATGAAGGCTGTTGCCGCACAGGGAAAAGCAAAATAAGAGAAAGGAGCAATACACATGAGTATAGTGGAATCGTTAGAAAAACGCAGAACTTATTATAATATCAACAAAGAGCTTCCGGTCAGAGAAGACGAGGTAATCGAACGTATCCAGGAACTGACAGAACTGGTACCTGATGCGTTTAATATGAAAAGTGCACGCGTTGTCGTTGCCTTGGGAGAAAAGCAAAATCAGCTATGGGATGCTGTCTATGATGCATTTGAAGGACAGGTGCCAAGAGAAAAGATTGACAGCTTTAAAGCCGGAGCAGGAACAGTTCTTTACGACAAAAATGTTGTGGAGAGTTTTCAAAAGCAGTTCGCATTTTACGCAGACAATTTCCCGGTATGGGCAAATCAGGCCAATGGAATGCTCCAGCTCAGTATTTGGACCGGCCTTCGTGAATTAGGAATTGGCGCATCTTTGCAGCACTATAATCCTGTAATTAATGGTAAAGTCCATGAACTTTTCAGCCTTCCTGATTCATATGTTCTGCTTGCACAGATGCCCTTTGGTGGTATTGCAGGAGAACCTGATGCTAAGGAAAAAGAGGATATATCAAAAAGAGTTAAGATAGAGAAGTGATTTAACTATTAAAGGAGTGATGAAGTCCCCAATGTCTGAATATCCAGGCATTGAGGACTTTTTTGCCTCATAGAAAAGTCTAAAGTAAAATCGGACAATTATATGTGAAAACCGGATAACCATATGAAGAATTTAAAGAAAACTTATTATAGAATGGACTTATATTGTTTGAAATATTTTAAGAAGGGGGATAGAAAAATTGAAACTTAAAAAAATCACTTCGATGGAAAAAGTATTCCCACATAAAGAACCATCCGGTGAGGGGATGGAGGATGCTCTAACTGCTTTGAAAGGTGAAACTGTTTCCTTTCAAGTCGCTTATTATTGGGATGAAAAGCAAAAAGAGAGGGCTCGGGTGGAAGTCATCTCGCCGGTTCAGGAACATGTACGGGTAAGAAGTGTCGAGCTCGTTCCCTGTGGATATCCTGCACACATGGAGGCAGATGAAGGTTATCTGACTACAGAACCCGGGTTATATCCGGATTTACTTACGGATGTGTCTTCTCTGGGAATAAATCTGATTCCCGGTCAGTGGAGATGCTTGTGGGTGGATTTTGAATCTGACAGAAATCTGACTGCAGGAGATTATCCATTGCAGATATGTTTAAAATCATCAGAGGGGGTATTGGGTTTGGCAGTAGTGATGCTGACAGTATTGGATGCACAATTGCCTGCACTTCCCATACCGCATACGGAATGGATGCACACGGATTGTCTGGCTGATTATTATAATACAGAGGTGTTCAGTGAGGAATATTGGAGGATATTGGAGAATTTTATCCGCACGGCAGTGAAGAGGAAATGCAATATGCTTCTGACCCCGGTGTTCACGCCTCCGCTTGATACTGCGGTTGGAGGAGAACGCCGCACAGTGCAGTTAGTTGATGTAACGGCTACGAAAGAAGGCTATCAGTTTGGTTACGAAAAACTTGAACGCTGGGTAGAGGTGTGCAGGCGCTGCGGCATCGTATATTACGAAATTTCACATTTGTTCAGTCAATGGGGAGCTTCCATGGCCCCAAAGGTTATGGGAATCAGGGACGGTCGTCAGGTACAGTTGTTTGGTTGGAAAACAGATGCAGCCGGTCCGGAGTATGGTGACTTTCTGCATCAGTTTCTCAAGTCTCTGCGTGGCGAACTGGAGAAACTGGGCATCAGCAAAAATACCTATTTTCACATCTCGGATGAACCGCATAAGAGCCAGTTTGAATCTTATAAGGCCGCCAGAAAACTTGTGGAGAATGATTTGGAAGGATATGAAATCATTGATGCGATTTCGGATTACGACTTTTATGAAAAGGGTGTCATTCAACAGCCCATCTGTTCCCTGGATCATATGCAGCCATTTCTGGAAAAAAGACCATTGAAGCTGTGGGGATATTACTGTACCGGTCAGTATCTGAAGGTACCCAACCGCTTTATTGTACAGGCCGGCTGCAGAACAAGAATTTTAGGGACCTTGATGTATAAATATCAACTGGATGGTTTTCTGCACTGGGGATTCAACTTTTATAATTCCGAGTACTCCCTGGAGCATATTAATCCATACCGTTGTACGGATGCGGCA
>CAMKHH010000330.1 GCA_946412445.1 uncultured Eubacterium sp. | reverse complement strand
ATGCCGGGACAGAGCGAGGCGATTGACAAAGGCGGAACTCTGCGTCTTGGAAGCTATCCTTGCAGGATTAAGCAGGGAACAAAAATGGAAAAATGCTATGGCGCAGAGATGATACATGAGCGTCATCGCCATCGCTATGAATTTAATAATATGTATCGTACAAAACTGGTCGAAGCCGGACTTGTGATCAGCGGCACATCGCCGGATGACAGTCTGGTCGAAACGGTAGAGCTGTGCGGGCATCCTTTTTTTGTAGGCGTGCAGTTTCATCCGGAATTCAAAAGCCGTCCTAATCAGCCGCATCGGCTGTTTAAAGGATTTATTGCGGCCGCTCTGGAGCAGGCAAGGAGCTGCCGCTGTGATTTATGAGCAAAATACTCTGTATTTGGCAGGAGGGAATAAAGTTATGGCGATTCATGAAGAGTGCGGCGTATTCGGAGTGATGGGGACAAAAAAGGAAAATGCTGCAGGCATCGTTTATTATGGGCTATACGCCCTGCAGCACAGAGGGCAGGAGAGCTGCGGAATTGTTGTGAATGACGACGGTGCGTTTTCGTCCTATAAAGACCTGGGGCTTGTCAGTGAAGTATTTTCGAAAGATACATTAACTCATTTACCCATGGGAAATATGGCAGTGGGACATGTAAGATACGGAACGACCGGAGGAAATACAAGGAATAACTGTCAGCCTATAGAAGTCAATCACCAGAAAGGAAAAATGGCGCTGGCCCATAATGGAAATCTTACCAATGCATTGGAACTGCGTGATAAGTTGGAATTATCGGGAGCAATTTTCCATACAACCAGTGATACGGAAACAATCGCTTATGTGATTACAAGAGAAAGGCTTGTGTCACCAAGCATTGAGGAAGCGGTCAGCAATACGATGAATTTACTGGAAGGCGCTTATTCGTTGGTGTTGATTTCTTCTACAAAGATGATTGCGGCAAGAGATCCATATGGGTTTCGGCCGCTTTGCTATGGAAAGACGGCAGACGGGGCATATGTGGCGGCATCCGAAAGCTGTGCATTGTCAGCGGTAGGAGCAGAATTTATCCGTGATGTGCTGCCGGGAGAGATTCTGGTGTTTACAAAGAACGGTGTGGAATCAAGGAGAGAACACTGTGAAAAAAAGCACAAAAGAACCTGTATTTTTGAATACATTTATTTTGCAAGGCCGGATTCTGTTATAGATGGCATATCCGTACATGAATCACGTATGAAAGCCGGAGAATTACTGGCAGAGAGTTATCCCAAATGCGCGGATATTGTGATTGGTGTTCCCGACAGCGGATTGGATGCTGCATTGGGGTATGCGGGAAAATCCGGAATTCCTTATGGGATTGGGCTGATAAAAAATAAATATATTGGAAGGACATTCATTTCTCCGGGACAAAATGAACGTTTGGATAAGGTCCGAATTAAGCTGAGTCCTGTCAAGAATGTAATTGATGGAAAAAGAGTTGTACTGATTGATGATTCCATTGTCAGAGGAACGACCAGCAAACGTATTGTAAAGCTTTTGCGTGATGCCGGAGCGAAAGAGATCCATATGAGAATTTCTGCGCCTCCATTTTTATATCCCTGTTATTATGGAACGGATATTGATTCGGAAGAAAACCTGATTGCATGCCATCACAGCGTGGACGAGATTGCACGGATGATCGGAGCAGACTCTCTGGGATATTTACCAATTGAGAAACTGAATAAACTAATAGGCAGTAAGGAGTACTGCGCTGCCTGCTTTCAGGGAAACTATCCCACGAAAATCCCGGCAGATTTGCGTAAGGACCGTTTTGAAAGGAAATTGTCTGAACGGGTTTGAGATAAAGAGGTGTATGTATGATGAAAAAATTTGACAGAAAACTGATTTTGTCCGATGGCAGCGAATACTGTGGATATGGTTTTGGTTCCGGGCTTGAAAAAATTACGGAAATTGTATTCAATACTTCTATGGTAGGATATCAGGAAATCCTTTCTGATCCATCCTATACTTATCAGACAGTAGTAATGGCATATCCTTTGATTGGCAATTACGGAATGGCAGAAGATGATTTTGAAACAGATATTCCAAGCATCGGCGGACTGGCAGTACGAGACTACAACGACGAACCATCCAATTTCCGCAGTAAATATACCTTATCGGAAATCATGGAGAAATATAAGATACCAGGTATCTATGGGATTGATACAAGAAAACTGGTACGTTCCATACGTGATCTTGGAAGCCGAAAGGCATTACTCACGGATATTGGCACATCCCTGCAGGACGGACTTCGTAAACTGGATTTATATGATATTCCGGCGGATGCCGTATCGCAGGTAAGCCGGAAGGAAATTCAGCAATACCTTGTGCCTAATGAGAAGTATCATGTGGCCGCTGTTGACTGTGGAATGAAACAGAATATTGTGAGGACTCTGAACCGGAGAGGATGCAGCGTGACAGTCTTTCCGTGGAATACTTCTGTGCGGGAAATAGAAAAGTTGAGACCAGACGGAATCTTTTTATCCAACGGACCAGGAAATCCCGAAGATGTGCAGACGGTCGCAGACCTGGTTAAAGAACTAAAAGGCAAATACCCGATATTTGGCATCTGCCTTGGCCATCAGATGATTTCTCTTGCATATGGAGCCAGGATTTATAAGCTGAAGTTTGGTCACAGGGGAGGAAATCATCCGGTAAAAAATCTGCAGACCGGCAGGATAGAGATTACTTCTCAGAACCACTCCTATGCAGTAGATGGAGAAAGCCTTGCAAATACCCGATTGAAGGTAACGCATATAAATCTGCTGGATCAGACGGTAGAAGGCGCGGCC
>CAMKHH010000329.1 GCA_946412445.1 uncultured Eubacterium sp. | reverse complement strand
ATGCAGGAAGCGAATGTAACGCCTCCCGGCGATGCGGTGATTGAAGAAACAGATACCGGATTTACGATTACTCCTGAGACAGAGGGAAATCAGTTGAACAGAGATTTGGTGATTGAAGCAGTAAAAGATGCAGTACTCTCTGACAAAAAGGAACTGGATCTGGAGCAGTCAGGGTGCTATCTGAAACCCTCCGTTTATCAGGACGATGAAGAGTTGAATAACAGACTTAATCACCTGAATCAGCTGATATCAGCAAATCTGACCATGAATTTCGGAAGCGGAAGAACAGAGACAGTGGCTGCGGGACTTTTGAAAACCTGGATTATCCAGGATGAGTCCGGAACAGATTCTATTGATTCAAATAAGGCTGCAGCCTATGTAGCAGAGTTGGCCGACAGATACAATACGGCAGGAAGCAGCAGGACATTCACAAAAACCGGCGGTGGGACAGTAAAACTGACAGCGGGAGATTATGGATGGGTGATGGATACAGATACAACACTTACCAATCTGATGAATGCCATCGATTCCGGCACACAGGGAGATTTTGAGGTGAGTTATACAAATTCCGCGAAAAGCAGAGAAAGCAATGATATTGGAAATTCTTATGTGGAAATATCCATTGATCAGCAGACGATGTGGTGTTATGTGGATGGAAAACTTCTTGTATCCACTCCGGTAGTTACAGGGGATATAGCAAAAGGACATGATACACCCAAAGGAGGTGTATGGAAGGTCAAGGGAAGAAGAACCGATTATACCATGACAGGAAAGGTAGATCCCGCGACAGGAAAACCATCTTATACAGCTCACTGCAACTATTGGATTCCTTACAGTGAAGATTTTACAATCGGGATTCATGACCTCGTAAACCGTGCGGCGTATGGGGGGAATATCTATCTGACCAACGGATCTCACGGATGTGTCAATACACCGCTGGAAGCAGTAAAGCAAATCTACGATGCAGTGGCTTATGGATTTCCGGTCGTAGTCTATTAATGTTAATATGATAAGATAAAGTCCATGGACAGGTATTAGTCCATGGACTTTTAAAATACAAAGGGACTGCCGGCTGGCAGTTCCTTTGTGTCTAAAAAACGGATTTAATCTCGCCACAGGCCATCTTTAATCCGGCGTGGCCGGAAGGAGGTGTTGTAAAATCATCCGGATCCTGATGTATCACAATGGTACGGTCAATTACCTCTTCCGGTACAAAGCGGTCTGTGTAGACCATGCTCAGTGCATATCCGTTATCTGCCAACAGCGGGGGCAGATCTCCCGTATGATTGGGATGTGTGCAGTTATAGATGTTAAAATGTTCATGAACGTCGGCAAATGGGTCTGAAGCATTTCCGGTGCATCCTTTTCCATCGTGTATATGAAATCCGAAAAAGTGTCCATGGCATACATTCTGGCCTTTTGGAAGACCGGATATCTCTGCTGCCACCAGAGTTCCGTCCCAGAAGGGATAGAAATACACATTTCCCTGTATCTCCTCAAATCCTGTTCTTCCGTGAACAACTGCCTGAGCCTGCGGCTCAGAGTCCAAGATGAATTGCAATGCCGTGGCTAATTCATTTCTCATATTTTCATACCGCCTTATCTGCTATTGGGTGGGCAGGAGGTAGGGGCATCATAACTTGGGTTATACGCATAGAAGTTCTTGGAATCCAACTGTTCCTGAACAGAACGCAAAGCCTCACCGAAACGTTGGAAGTGTACGATTTCACGGGCCCGCAGGAAACGTATTGGATCAGCAACCTCAGGATCTTTTACAACACGTAAGATATTATCATAGGTTTTTTTTGCCTTCTGTTCAGCGGCTAAATCTTCGAATAAATCTGCAAGTGCATCACCCGATGACTGGAATTCACAGGAATTAAAAGGAATACCTCCGGCAGACTGCGGCCATATCCCTACAGTATGATCTGTATAGTAGTTAATAAAACCTGATTTTTCGATTTCCTCCGGCGACAGACCACAGGTCAGCTGGTGAACGATGGTGGAAACCATTTCAAGGTGAGCAAGTTCTTCTGTACCCACATCATTAAGAACTCCCATGCAGATACGGTTTGGCGCCGTAAAACGCTGGGAGAGATAGCGCATGGAAGCACCTATCTCACCATCGGGTCCACCGTATTGACTCATGATGATTTGTGCGATTTTAGCATTTGACCGTGTTATATTTACAGGATACTGTAATCTTTTTTCATAATTCCACATACTAACGGCATCCTCCCTTCTTTACTTCCCAGGGCCAGGGCTGGTTGACCCAATCCCATTTGCGGGAGGCCCTGTCATGAGCTGCTTCTATGGTAAGCGGACCGTATTTTTTCGTGTAGAGGGCCACGGCTTCTTGCCGGAGTGATGACTTTTCATGGAAATAGTCCAGAGCATCTTCATCAAATGGATGGGAATCCAGATAAAGACTTATATCAACGACAGCAAAGCTTAACTGATCTATTATGCTTAGTAATTCTTCCCGGGAGATTCGATCGTTTATCATTTACAGCCCCCTCCTCCCTTTCCACAGAATGGTTTAAAAAGATCAGGGAAAATCGTTCCACGCTGAAGCGCTGTACACAGATCAAATGTTTTATCAAAATGTGTAAGAGGAACATATCCCATAGCAACCGGAAGTGTATCCAGTTTATCAAACATAGAATTTTGAGTGCAGCCGCAGGAAGATGTCGAAGACACGCAAGGGGTTGAAGGCATAGAAGGCACTGCGGGTCTTGAAGGCTGGCGCGGCTGTTGAAAATTGCTGTAATTTGTTGGCCTTTGACCACATCCGGGGCGGCTTGTGCGATAATTATCCATATGAT
>CAMKHH010000328.1 GCA_946412445.1 uncultured Eubacterium sp. | reverse complement strand
GTAGAACTGCAAGTAAAACTAGTATGGAGGAAACTGCAAATGCCGGTACATATTGGAATTCATTGAACAAGATTTCAATATGCAATGGCAACGTGTTAGTCTTTCCTCTTAAATGTCCCGAGAGTACCGATACGGCTCCGAATTCGCCCATGGCTCTTGCAGCACATAGTACAATCCCATAGAGCAGTGCCCACTTTATATGGGGAAATGTGATACGGCGGAATATGGTAAACCCGCCGGCTCCCATTAAAGCCGCCGCCTCTTCCTCATCTGTCCCCTGATTCTCCAGAACCGGAATAATCTCTCGGGATACAAATGGGAATGTAACAAACACTGTAGCCAATATAACGCCGGGAACCGCAAACACAACTTCCATATTTAAATCCTTAAGATATGGGTACAGAGGACTTTGTCTGCCAAAAGTCAGCAGGAAAATAAGCCCTGAAATAATCGGAGAAATCGTTACCGGCAGATCAATCAATGTTGTCAGTACACCTTTGCCCCTGAATTGGAATTTCGTAATCATCCAGGCTGCAAACAGACCGAAGATGGTATTGAACAGTACTGCCAGAACTGTTGCCTCCACGGTGAGAAGAAGCGCCTTTATTGTATAGGAATCCGATACCGCACGCAGATAGGCACTGATACCGTCTTTAAAAGCAGTGACGAGCACCACGGCAAGAGGAAGAACCAGCATAAGAAACATAAATATAACACTGCTGCCAATCAGGATGATCCGGGTCAGCCCCTTCTTTTCCTTTTTTATCTCCACACTAATTTCCTCCTCTTAAGATTTTACTGTTTTTTGCCTGAATCAAACTCATGGCAAATAAAATCAGAAATGCAACTGCCAGCATGACAAGAGCGATAGCCGTTGCACTGGCATAATCATATTCCTGCAGCTCAGACATAATAATCAGTGGAGTAATCTCTGTATAATAAGGTTTATTACCCGCTATAAATACAACGCTTCCATACTCTCCCAGGCACCGGGCAAAAGCAAGACCAAACCCTGTAAATAATGCCGGACGGACTTCAGGAAAGATTACCTGCCGGAAAACCTGAGCCTTACCTGCTCCAAGGACACCCGCAGCCTCTTCATAGGAAGGTTCCAGTTTTTCAAGAACCGGCTGTACAGAACGCACCACAAAGGGAATCCCTATAAATATCAGAGCTACCGTAATTCCCACCCTGGTATATGCAATCTGTATTCCCCAGCCGGCAAAGATACGTCCAATCCAGCCCTTGTCTGTAGTCAGAGAGGTTAATGCAATACCTGCAACTGCGGTTGGAAGGGCAAATGGCAGTTCAATCATGCCATCCATAATCTTTTTACCCGGAAACTCGTACCGGACGAGAACCCATGCCAGAATCATCCCCATAACCGCATTAACCGATGAAGCCGCCAATGCAGTCAAAAAACTCACCTTAAAACTGGCCAGGACCCGTGCCCTTGTTATCGTATGTAAAAACTCATGAAAATCCATCTGTGCCGTATAAATAACCAAAGATGCCAGTGGGATGATCACAATAAAACTCAGCATCGTAAGAGTCACACCGGCGGAAAGTCCAAAGCCAGGTATTACCCTGGCTTTTTTTGCTTTCCCTCTATTCCTCATAGATTTCATCAAAAATACCTCCGTCAGCAAAATGGACTTCCTGAGCCTTATCCCATCCGCCAAACTGCTCAATCGTTACAAGGTTAATGTTCAGATTAAATACATCCGCATATTCCTTTAAAATATCAGGATTAGAGGGACGGTAATAATAGTCCGCGGCAATCTTTTGCGCCTCATCCGAATACAGATATTTCAGGTACTCTTCCGCTGCTTCCCTTGTTCCGCGTTCATCTACCACCTCATCTACGACGGCTACGGAAGGCTGGGCAAGAATACTGATACCTGGGGTTACGATCTCATAGTCTTCTGAGTCCTTGATAGACAGATAGGCCTCGTTTTCCCAGGCAATCAGAACATCCCCCTGCCCATTTTCCACAAAGGACGTGGTTGCCCCTCTTGCACCAGAGTCTAACACCAATACATTGTGATAAAGTGTCTTCATAAATTCCTTTATCTGCTCCTCATCTCCTCCAAATGTATGATCCGCATAGGCCCAGGCAGCCAGATAATTCCATCTTGCCCCACCGGAGGTCTTGGGATTTGGCGTAATAACCCCCACATCCTTCTTAACCAGATCACCCCAATCCTGGATATCTTTGGGGTTCCCCTTCCTTACCAAAAAAACAATTGTAGAAGTATAGGGGGCACTGTCATGCTCGAATTCATCTACCCACCCTTTTTCAATCAGGCCTGCATCTTCTATGGATTTAATATCATATTCCAAAGCCAGAGTTACCACATCTGCCTGCAGACCATTGGCTACCTCCAAGGCCTGTTTTCCGGAGCCTCCATGTGACTGCGTAATTTCCACTTCCTGACCGGTCTTCTCCATCCAATGCTCTTGAAAAATCTTATTATATGCTTCATATAATTCACGGGTCGGATCATAAGATACATTCGTCAAAGTAATTTTCGAAGCCTCCTTCGTCTCTTTTGAAGTCTCCTTTGCATCCTGCTTTCCACAGCCTGCCAGGCTTCCCGCTATAATCCCCAGTGTGCACAACCAAACGAACAACTTAATCTTTTTCATGATACTCTCCTCCTGTTAATGATTGTTAATGTTCTTCTAACTTACGTACCCCGAAATCCACCAGCAGTTTCTCTTGCATACTTTGGTATACAAAAAAGCCAGAGTATAGGCGTAAGATCCTAACCTCTGGTTTTCCAGTCAGTAAAGATTTGAAATTTGAAAATATTATAATATATATT
>CAMKHH010000327.1 GCA_946412445.1 uncultured Eubacterium sp. | reverse complement strand
AGCTACAACAAACAGGTTCGGAAGATTTCCCACCGGCTGTTCGGAAGCATACACAAAGTCCTGGTTCATCTGACGTTTCCGGCCGATGTCTGTTTCAGCAAATACCTTCATGTCTTCCTCTCCTCTTCGGGTTTATCGATATATTTTCGACGTAATTGTCCACAGGCACCATCAATATCGCTGCCCATTTCTCTTCTAATAGTAACATTAATTCGATATTTTTCAAGTTTATTTTTAAAATTCACTACTACATTTTTATCAGATTTTACATAATCCCTTTCCCTGACAGGGTTTACAGGTATCAGGTTGACGTGACAATTAATGTCTCTAATCTGCGCGGAAAGCAGCCTGGCATCCCTTTCACCGTCATTTTTACCCGCCACAAGTGCATATTCAAAAGTGATTCTGCGCCCGGTCTTTTTAAAATAATATCTGCAGGCGTCCAGCACCTCTTTAAATGCATACTTATTAGCAATGGGCATCAACTCTTTCCGCTTCTCATCGTCCGGCGCATGTAAGGACAGTGCCAATGTAATCTGAAGCTTTTCATCTGCCAGCTCATACATCTTTGGCACAATACCGCAGGTTGATACGGTTATATTTCTCTGGCTCAGATTCATTCCCCGTGCATCACTGATCAGCCTGATGAAGCGAAGCAGATTCTCATAATTGTCCAGAGGCTCCCCCGTCCCCATCACCACTACATTCGATACTTTTTCACCGGTAGCTTCAGAAATCTTATAAATCTGCTCCAGCATCTCCGATGCATGCAGAGATCTCACCAGTCCGCCTATCGCGGACGCACAAAATCTGCACCCCATACGGCATCCGGCCTGAGATGAGATGCAGACGGAATTGCCGTGATGATATTTCATCCAGACACTTTCAATCACATTCCCATCTCCTAAGCGGAACAAAAACTTTCTGGTTTGGTCCAACCTGGATTCCTGAACCTCCACCACCTTGATATCCACCAGCGGATACTTGCAGGACAGTTTTTCACGCAGCGGCCTGGACAGATTTGTCATCTCATCATAGGAATTCACTCTTTTATTATGAAGCCAGTCAAATAACTGCCTGGCTTTGAATGGTTTTTCTCCCATCTGTATCATAATCTGCTCAAGTTCCTCTATGTACATGGAACGCAGATCCAAATTATTTTCTATTCTTTCTGTCATACATTACTTCTTTCTTAACCTTGCTAAAAAGAATCCATCGCACGCATGGATACCTGGCAGCAATTGCAGATATCCATGTGCTGTGGTTTCCGTGCGAAGCTCAGGACTAAGATATGGATTCAGGGATTCCAGCTGAAAGGGAAAGTGCCCTGTAAACCACAGAACCTGATCTAAATTTTCAGCTTTTCCAATCGTACAGGTACTATAAACCAGGACTCCTCCTTTTTTCACATAGGAAGCGGCGGCTTTCAGTATTTCTCTTTGAAGTTCCAGTAAGGACTTCTGCTGTTCCTGATTCGAGCGATATTTAATATCCGGTTTTTTTCCGATCACACCATATCCTGAACAAGGTACATCAGCCAGAACCAGATCCGCACGTTCCATATCTTCCTCATATATCAGGGAAGCGTCACGGACTCTCGCCCATATATTGACAAGGCCCAGCCTTTCGATATTATCACGGATCAGGTTTACTTTATACTCCGTTAAATCCCTTGCTTCAACCATTCCCTGCCCATTCATCAGGTCAGCTACGTGGAGGCTCTTGCCTCCGGGCGCCGCACACACATCCAACACCTGCATTCCGGGAACAGGGGCGGCCACCTGTGCCACCAACATGGAACTCACATCCTGTACCTGTATCTTTCCTTCTCTAAACGCTTTTAATCCACCCAGATAATCATACCTTGAAATTTCATAAGCATCCACAGCATATGGTGCTTTTTTTACCTCCACACCCTGGCCTTTAAGCTCCTGCAGGGTCTGCTCCGGGTCGTGGCCTGTTCTGCATAATCTGACCGTAGCAGGCCGCTGATTCAGAAAAGAGCTTATTATCTGTTCACAGATACTTTCTCCAAACTCTTCACACCACCGCTTTACCAGAGCTTCAGGAATGGAATAACGGATGGAAAGATATCCGGACGGATCTCTCTTTCGGTCAGGGTAAGTAATTTCATCCATCCTCCGTGCTACATTGCGCAGCACCCCGTTAACGAAATTCTTCAGATTGTGAAATCCTTTTCTCTGTGCCAGCTTTACCGCCTCATTGACAACTGCCCTGTCCGGCACATTGTCCATATATTTCAGCTGATATACAGACAGCCTCAGGATTTCACGGATAACCGGTTTCATCTTCCTCACTTTTACACTGGATACCCAATCAATGATATAGTCCAGCTGCATGCGGTACTCTACCGTGCCTTCACAGAGCCGGGTGATAAATGCTCTGTCACTCTTAGGAAGAAACTGATATTTGGCAAGGGTATTTCCGACAGCAATATGGCTATGTTCCCCATCGCGGTTGATTTCCAGTAATATATTAAGTGCCAGCTCTCTTGTGTTTACATCCATCAGTCATCTCTCCTCCGGAAAACGCCCGAGAGAATTAAAAGCCGGAGCAGCTGCAGCAGTGAGCCTATGACAGCAGCCACATAAGTCATAGCCGCTGCACGTAGTACCTTACGTGTGCTTTTTACCTCTGATTCTCCAAGAATTGCGGTATCGCCCAGCATCACCAGCGCCCTTTTAGAGGCGTTAATTTCCACCGGAAGGGTAACAATCTGAAACAGCAAAGCTCCGCAGAATAATACGATACCGACCGTCAGCAATGGCTTCATGGAAAATATCACTCAGTACTTCTTCTGATTTTCCCCTGCATCTC
>CAMKHH010000326.1 GCA_946412445.1 uncultured Eubacterium sp. | reverse complement strand
TCCTATGGCAATGGGTTTATTAAAGTTACCCTTTTTTACATCAACTGCTTGAAAAAAATTTCTTGAGTATTTTTCATTTTACCTATTGACATTTCTTAGCTGGACTCTCCGGTTATCTTCACCAGTGTTTCCTTTGGCATTCCGTTTTCCAAAAGCCTTCTTTTCAACCCTTCAGAAATTCCGTTTACCTTTTCATGGTTTCCCTTAATTACAAATTTCGTGCCTTCCATACGGTTCTCCCGGATATGATAGTGAAACAGCGTCCGGAAGTTATAGTTCCCATCGGGCAGAATTTCACATTCCATAATCTCCATGATTTTACGCTTCTTGTTCTCAAGCTGCTTTGTGAACACAATAATGGGAAACGCCTCCGTCACCAGGGACATCAGCGTTTCATCTTTAATGTCATATTTTCTTTTACAAAGCGTACACATTCTGCGGTACGTAGACTCACAGCTATTGCTGTGGATTGTAGTAAGCACAGTATGACCGGTACGGGCGGCTTCCTGCGCCGTATATGCTTCATAGCTTCGCATCTCTCCTACACAGATAATTTCCGGATCAAAACGCAGTGCCATATCCAAAAGCAGGTCCTGATCGATGTTCTGCTTTTCATTTTCCGACGATCTGGTAATTGTATGAATAACGCTGTTGCAGACTGCGCCATCGCGCTCCCTGACAAGATCAAGCTCACGGCTTCCGTTTTCTATTGTGAAAATACGCTTACTGTCCGGTATCGTGCCGAGCAGCCATCCGGTTACTGTTGTTTTCCCGGAGCTTGTCGCTCCGGCTACACATACACTGATTCCATAGCGGAGACACTCCGAAAGAAAATCAAGCTCCTCCTCCGTCGCTGTTCCGCCTTTTACAAAGTCATCTTTTGTAAGCGACATCGGGTTTACAATACGTATGGACACCGCCACGCCCACGTCTTCGTCGACCAGTGGTGTCTTTAAAACCGCGATACGGATATTTTTGCTTAAATGCCCCAAAACAGCGGGACTTGCATTGTCCAGCACCATTCCGGAAATATGCAGCATCCTCCTTATCACGTTAATGGCGTGTTCCGGAGATTCAAAATGCTCTTTCAGCTTCTCACAGGTTCCATTAGAGTACTGCACCTCAATGTCACGCCACGAATTGACGTTAATCTCCTCTATTCCGGTACCGAAAATGTATTTTGTGAGGAAAGAAAACTCTGCCATTTCTGTATATATGGCATCAATCAGCTCCTCCTCCGTCATTCCTTTTACCAAAATCCGATAGTCCATGACATATTTGCTGATATATCGCTTTATCTGCTGCTTTACCTCATCGTTGCCCCCATCCAGTATCAGCGTGGAATATTTGCTTGATATATATTCCTGAACATCCTTTAATACTGACTGGAAATCTTTTGTGTCCTCCGGTGAGAAAAACAGTTCGTGTGTTCCTGAAACACTCTGATTCATAGGCCAAGCACCCCTTTCCCGATTGCATCAATTCCTGCTTTAAAATCCCGGCTTTCCTTTTGGGTAAGGTCGCAGAACAAACGTCCTTCCAGCGCCTGCGTTTCCACTTCTGCGCTGTGTGGTATGGTATATGCCACTTTCCCGAAAACCTGCTCCATGTAGTTTGCCGCTTCATTCGGTCTTACATCAGAAACAATTCGTATCTGCTTGTCCGCATCCCACTTCTTGTCCTTTAAAAGCGGCAGCTGTGAAGACAGGTAGCTGATAGACTTTAAATTGCATGTTACTAAGCGCAGCACATAATCTGCCTCAATCAGCGATACAGCTGATAAAATGTCATACGCAATATAGCTTCCACAGTCAATGATGACATAATCCGCCATCATCTTCAGGTTCCTTACTAATTCCTCTGCCTGTACCTGCGTATAGGGCGCATAAGTGAACACGTTTTCCCCTTTCTTCATCCCGATCATCGTCAGATATTTATATTTTTTATGAAAGACGCAGTTTTCCTTTATAATTCCCTGCGTCACATGTGTTGCTGCAAGGATATTCCCCAGCGAATGTTCCTCCACCAGTTCAGACGGATTACAAAGACATGGCAGTGGTGGTGAAACCATATCGCACAACAGAAGAATCACATTTTTCTTCCTGCTCGCAAGATAATGGGCAAGCTTTACGCTGACAGTTGTTTTTCCGGATGAAGGACTTCCCCATACGGCTATTACATTTCCATCCGGCAGTGTTGCTTCCTCTTCCTGGCGAAAAATGGAAGCCGGATTTATATTTAACATTCCTTATTCCTCCTCACTCATTTCTTCAGGATCACTGTTTTCCTGTTCTGCTTCTTCCTCATCCTCCATACTGCCCTCTTCGCTTTCTGCCTCTTCCGCAGCTTTTATCTCATCAAGTATGGTATCCTGGGCAGCAATAAACTTGGCGGCGTTTTCTGTTGTCCCCCTATATACGAGTGACAGATGGATGTCTCCCTCCGCCTCCAGCTGCGCCAGAATCTTTGCCTGCTCCGGCCGCACCAAAAGCGTTACCGTTGAGGGAAGCTCCTTTTCTTCCGTATCCTCCCCGTTTTCCAGATTGGCATCATATCCGGATTTTGCTGTTACTGCGATCACCTCAACATACTGCAGTTCCTGCGGAATGACCGTTTCGCGGCTTCCCAAATAATCCGGCGCTATTACGGAAACTACGTCACCGCTTTTCAGCTTTCCGGACAGTCCCCTTGCAAACTTGTCAATTGTAATGGATATCGCCTGTTTCTCACCGTTAAGATGGTAAAGGTATGTATTTTCTTTTCCGGCGTCTTCCGACAGTTTTGCAGGGAACAGATAATCCCCCATAACCATATCCGCAGTCGCATACATTCCGTTCACT
>CAMKHH010000325.1 GCA_946412445.1 uncultured Eubacterium sp. | reverse complement strand
AAGCAATCCTTATCTCCAAAGAAACTGCCGCATTCCATTAGATTGGAGGCAATCACCCAGCGATGATTTGGTGTATGAAACCCGCCTTTTTTCAAACCGTCCATTCCACGTCTTACAATTTCTTTTAAGGCATTATAAATGAACGCTTCCCTCTCTGTTCTTTGACGGCCATCCAGATATTTTAAGGGCGGCAGCATCCGTTTCACGCAAAAGGCTGTATCCGGTGCTGAATGGAAATTACAGTTAATCAGGTCGAAGAGTCCATCCTCATGTTGATTTGAAGCGATATATTTTAACCCCAACTGAATCATTTCGAATATATCCGTATTCTGATAATAACATGAATCACGATTGCAATACACTGCAATTGCTGCCGTTACTTTATATATGGCATATTTTGACTGAACCAGTCCATCTGAATCCACAAAACCTCCGTGATGGCTGCCGTCTGTCTGTACCTGCATTTTTAAACTTTTGGCAACTCTTTTGTCGCTATCTTCTACAATTCTTTTATAATGGCCTAACATACGATATCCTCTTCTTTCATAACTTCCAGTAAAAATAAAATTGCAAGTGCCTGTCCATATGGCATCGGCTTTAATTCAATCTTTTTATAAAACTCTTTATCACTCCTTCCCATCGGTGTTCCATAAGATACCTGATGGAGAATGCCCTTCTCGTCTGTAAGTGCAAGAATCGGTTCCACTGCATTTTGGGCACAGACTTTATAAGTTGGATCCAGAATACCCATATGGATGCCTTTTAAGATGCCATAGGCAAAACCACAGGTTGCACTTGCTTCCAGATATGAATCCTTCTGATCTACCAACGTGTGCCACATGCCGTCTTCCGCCTGATATCTTTTCAGTGCATCCGCCTGACTGACCAGCGTTTCTATCAAATATCTCTTAACACTTGTCTCACATGCAATCATATCCAAAAATTCCGGTATAGCAGCGGTGACCCAACAATTCCCCCTGCCCCACAGAGCTTTTGAAAAATTATGGTTTCCCTCAAACGTCCATCCATGAAACCACAGACCTGTCTGGTTATCTGCAAGATACTTAATATGAATCAGGAACTGATATTTCGCCTCTTCTATATAATCCTGGCTTTTCAAAATCCTTCCCATGTTCGCCAGGAATAGAACAGCCATAAATAGCGTATCATCCCAAAGCTCCTGATCGTTGACGGTGTCGGAAGTCATATGTTGAAATCCGCCTCCTTTTGTTCTCGGAAAGCAACGTATCATCCAATCCGCCCATTCCTTGCAGACGTCCAGATAATCCTCCCTCTTCTGATCTTCCGCAACAAAGGACATCGCAAGGAGGGGAGTGGTCGTATTCACATTCTTTGCCGGCAGACCGATTTTCATCTGCCTGTCATAATACTGCAGCAAAACCTTAAGATACCTGTCGCTATTGGTATAACTATATAATTTCCAGAATCCAAAAAGGCCCACCCCCTGTGTCCATTCCCAGAATTTGTAACGATTGATATCATCACCAGCCAGGTTCCGATTCTCCATACCTTTCAAAAACTTACTGTCTGTCTCATATAATACGGATTCAAAACTTTCAGCATATAGTTCAATCGTCTTAAAAATCTGTTCTTTGCTTACTTTTGATGAGCCCATTTTACCATGTGTCCTTTCTTTTAGCTATCGTATTTCCTGATTATAGTAGCTCTTTATTCTTGTATACTGTCATAATAGCTTTCCCTTGCATCCAATACCTTTTGCAGACCCGCACTTTCAAGCTTTGCATACTCTGACTTTTGCGTTTTATCAAAGTCATCCACAGAACAGCTGATGCATTGATAAACATATGCAATCATCGTATCCGCAATGTTCTTTCCGTAACTTCCTTCCTCCTCTGAAATATATGGATAGGTTGGATGACGGTATTTCCCTTGTTCACAAACATTGTAATAGTTTTCAAACCATTCTTTATCTTCCCAGTCTGTGGTTTGTTCATTCATATGCTTAGAAATGATCGCTTCTTTATTATCTGTATAATCCAAGGCCATATTGACAATATTCAAATCATCACAGGTGCCCGGATATCCCTTGTCCGCCAGTTCATCCTGTGTCAAAAACATTGGCACCCCATTTTCATCCCTTTTATGGTCTTGGGTGTAGATAATATTTTCAGCGACTTCGGGATCTGCCTGCCAATTCAGATATTTCATACAAGCATCCGCTTTATCCTCACTCGTCTTTGGTATCATGACAAACATACCATGTCTTGGTTCATACGGATTGCGGTAAGAGCCATCACTTAAATCAAAACATTCCACCGGGACAAATGTCTCATGACCGAGTGTATTATTTAAAACTTCAATATACTCCCATGGCCGGAATGTATCATCCAGAATAAATCCCACATTTCCGGCAGTCACCTGTGCCTTATAGATGTCCTCTGTCGTATCCGTTGAAAAATCCTTGGAAATAAGCCCTTCATTGTACCACTCGTTTAACTTTTTAAGACCTTGATCCGCTCCTGGGGCAACCGCCATATACCCTTCATTATACGTATACCCTTCTTTGTCATCTTTTAAATCTACATAGGAAGCAAGAAAATTCAAATATCCCTTTTCCGTATCATTTCTTCCACTCATTGCCCATGGAATAACATTTTCTACCTGTCCTGGATTTTTCTCCTTGACTGCTTTTAGATAAGTTTCCAGTTCTTCCTTTGTTTTTGGGACGTCCATACCGAGCTCATCCAGCCAATCTTTTTGGATATAAGCTGTATGACGCGCTGCCTCTGCACCTCTTTGCTTCATGATTGCGAATTGTTTTCCATCAATCACACCCATCTCCTGCACATCGCCGGTATAT
>CAMKHH010000324.1 GCA_946412445.1 uncultured Eubacterium sp. | reverse complement strand
TAAAAGAGGAGGTTTTCAAAGATGGAATTTAAAGAAATAGACGTGAAAAAGATGAATAAGAATCCATTTTCCATGATTGGTGATGAATGGATGCTGATTACCGCGGAAAAAGAAGGTAAAATTAATACGATGACGGCTTCCTGGGGCGGTGTTGGAATTATGTGGGGAAAGACAGTGGCTACTGCATACATCAGACCGCAGAGATGTACAAAAGGATTTGTGGATTCATCGGATTACTTTACGCTGACCTTCTTTAATGGTAAACAAAAAAAAGCCATGGGATATCTTGGAAGTGTATCCGGATATGATGAGCCTGATAAAATCGAGAAGACAGATCTGCATGTGATTGAGTTTGGCGGTCATCCCTCTTTCGAGGAAGCGGCACTTGTACTGGTATGCAGAAAGCTATATGCACAGGAGATGAAAGCGGAATCTTTTATGAGACCGGAAGAAAT
Source organism: uncultured Eubacterium sp. (assembly GCA_946412445.1). Taxonomy (GTDB): domain Bacteria; phylum Bacillota; class Clostridia; order Lachnospirales; family Lachnospiraceae; genus Novisyntrophococcus. The sequence continues at coordinate 2,397 of CAMKHH010000324.1, read as the reverse complement.
CAAAGAATGGTATCCGGATAAAGATTTTCATACAATGTATATCGGTGAAATCGTCAAAGCATATGAAGCAAGATAGATAAAACGAGAGGAAATAAGAGCAGATGTGGGTTGCTGACGGATGGAAAGATTATGAAGTACTGGATACTTCCAATGGTGAGAAGCTGGAGCGATGGGGAAATTATATATTGGTGCGGCCGGATCCTCAGGTGATCTGGAATACACCTCATGATCACCCGGACTGGAAAAAAAAGAACGGACATTATCACAGAAGCAGTAAAGGTGGAGGAGAATGGCAATTTTTTAATCTGCCTGAGCAGTGGACGATACAGTATAAAAACCTGAACTTTCACCTGAAACCGTTTAGCTTTAAACATACGGGATTGTTTCCTGAGCAGGCGGTCAACTGGGACTGGTTTGGGGATAGGATTCGTCATGTGGGAAAACCTGTAAAGGTATTGAACTTATTTGCGTATACAGGAGGTGCTACGCTGGCAGCGGCAGCGGCCGGGGCAGAGGTGACTCATGTGGACGCATCCAGAGGAATGGTAACCTGGGCCAAAGAGAATGCCGCGGCCTCGGGATTAAAAGATGCGAAAATACGCTGGATTGTGGATGACTGCAAGAAATTTGCAGAACGTGAAATCAGAAGAGGCAACCATTATGACGGAATTATTATGGATCCGCCATCTTATGGACGGGGACCCAAAGGAGAAATCTGGAAGATTGAGGAATCTATCTATCCATTTATTCAATTGTGTGCAGGCCTGCTCAGCGAAGAACCTCTGTTCTTTCTGGTGAATTCCTACACAACAGGGCTCGCTCCTGCGGTACTGACCTACATGATTTCTACCGCCTTAAAAAAATACGGTGGGCATGTGGATTCCGGAGAGATTGGCTTACCGGTTACTTCCTCAGGACTTGTCTTACCCTGCGGCGCTTCGGGCAGATGGGAAAACAAAACTTAAATATGCAAGATGGCAATATAGGAATTGCATGTTTTGGCTGATTTTAGTTATGAAATGCATGAAACAAGATAAAAGTGAAGGATTTCCTTGACAAATAGTCATTTTAAGTATTAGAATGAATAGCAATGAAATCTGTCAAGGAGGAAATCATGAAAGCGTATACAGACTTAAGTATGGATGAATTGCTGGCATTGAAAAATAAACTGGAAGCGGAGTATGAAGATATCAAAGGAAAGGGCCTGGCACTTGATATGTCCAGAGGAAAACCTTCCAAAGAACAGCTGGACCTGGCGGAAGGGATGCTGACCATCGTGAAAGGAAGCGGAGACACGGATGCTATGAGCGGATTGGATTGCCGTAATTACGGGGCGCCGATAGGAATACCAGAAGCCAGAAAGCTTATGGGAGATATCGCAGGTGTATCGGCGGAGCACGTGATTGTCCATGGAAATGCAAGCTTAAATATCATGTTTGATACTGTAGCCCGTTCATTTACCCATGGTGTCCTTGGAAGCACTCCATGGGCGAAGCTTGATAAGGTAAAGTTTCTTTGTCCGGTACCCGGATACGACCGCCACTTCGGGGTTACGGAATACTTTGGTGTCGAGATGATTAATGTCCCCATGACAGAGGATGGACCGGATATGGAGCAGGTAGAAAAACTGGTTGCAGAGGATGAATCCGTAAAAGGTATCTGGTGTGTGCCGAAATACTCCAACCCTCAGGGCTATACCTATTCGGATGAGACAGTCAGACGGCTTGCAAATTTGAAACCCGCTGCTTTGGACTTTCGTATTTTCTGGGATAATGCATACTGTGTGCATCATCTGTACGAAGAAGAGGAAAATCAATCTCAGATTCCTGAAATCCTGTCAGAGTGTGAAAAGGCAGGGAATCCGGATATGGTATATGAGTTTATTTCCACTTCCAAGGTGAGCTTTGCAGGTGCAGGCATCTCCGCAGTCATCAGCTCCAAAGCAAATCTGGAGCAGATAAAGCTTCATATGAACTACCAGACGATAGGACATGACAAACTGAATCAGCTGCGCCATGTGAGATTTTTCAGGGACATGGATGGGATAAAGGCCCATATGATGAAACATGCCAGGTCCGTCCGGCCTAAGTTTGAAGCAGTGGAGCAAGTCCTGAAGGAATCTCTGGAAGGATTAAATATCGGTTCCTGGACCTGCCCGAAGGGCGGATATTTCATCTCCTTTGATGCGATGGAAGGCTGTGCCAAAGCAATTGTAGCGAAGGCAAAAGAAGCCGGTCTTGTTATGACGGGAGCCGGGGCAACATTCCCTTATGGGAAGGATCCCAAAGACTCCAATATCCGGATTGCGCCGACATTGCCCACACCGGAAGAACTGGCTCTGGCAGCTCAGATTTTTGTTTTAAGTGTAAAACTGGTAAGCATTGAAAAACTGTTGCA
>CAMKHH010000323.1 GCA_946412445.1 uncultured Eubacterium sp. | reverse complement strand
ACGATCTGGTACGGTAGATATTTCTGAGCGTTCACCTAATTTTGTTTTATTTAACGTAACCGCAAAGTAATCCTACGGTCATCAAAAATAATCTTGCATCTCTTTGCTAGATTGCCAGAGATGCAAGCACTTTACTCTATTTTACATTTGCACAACTATCTATCACACCCTTGCTCCATGGAGCAAGCTGATCCAACTGTTCGTCCGTCATGTCGGTACTTGGGCGGTGATCAAGCAGATAGCTTAAATATTTATAGATGTTTAGCCCATTAGCCTTTGCCATCTCGACCATGGTATAGACAATGGCACTTGCTGTAGCCCCTTTGGGAGTGTCACTGAACAACCAGTTTTTACGACCTACGGTAAATGGTCTGATTGAATTCTCACTAAGGTTATTTGAAAAACTACAGCGGCCATCCTCAAGATAGGTCTCAAGAAATGGTTTCCGATTTTGGGCATAATTCACCGCTTTGTCAAAGCGTGATCCTTTCCGTGGTTTTTGACTGTCAAGCCATGACCAGAAGGCATCAAGAACCGGCTTTTCTTTTTGCAGGCGGTATTCTTTTCGCTGTTCATGCGTGTGGTTTTTTTCCTTTGAGATTCTTTCATACTCGAACAGCTTTGAGCAAAACTGGACGCCTTGAACAGCTGGGTTGCTGTAATCGTATTCCTTTCCCTTAGACACTGCATCTATGAAGTAGCGCCTTGTATGGGACCAACAGGAACAACGTTTGATGCCAGGCAGGTTATTGTAACCCTGATAGCCATCGGTTTCCAGATATCCTTCAAATCCGGAAAGAAAAGCTTCTGCATTGTACCTGGCACGCGTCTGAGTGTACCAATACAAGATAATGGACGGTAATCCATCTTCACCAGACCTAAAAAGCCACATATAAGAGTCCGATTCTGCGCTGCGCCCGGCTTCTTTTAAAACCTGAAGACGGGTCTCATCAGCCATAAGAAAGGTTCGTTCCAACAGTTTCCGGTGAAAGAAATCATACATTGGCTGAAAATATTCATTCGAGCAGAAGATAATCCAGTTACCCAGTGTTGCTCTGGAAAACTTGACACCCATCTGATTCCAATCATGTTCCTGACGATACAGAGGCATAGAATTAACATATTTCTGATACATGACCCAGGCAACAACAGATGATGATACATAGCTGTGAGGAATCAGAGCTTCCGTGACAGGTGATTTCACAAACCGGATACTTGTACCAAGCAGGTCTGATGCAGAACACTCCGGACATTTATAGGTTGCCCGATAGATTTTTACAAGCGTTCCTTTTGCCGGAGTAAAGCGGAATTCCTGACGAACGAATTCTTTTCCGATTCGTTCTAACGGAGCATTGCATGTAACACAGACCTGTTCCTCCGCTGGAAGTTCAATGACTTCTTCCTTTACGGGTACACCTTTGAAGATTTCATCGCTCTTACTTTTGGATTTACGGATATGTTCATGAACCGTTGTTTCTTCTTCTTCGGGCATTTCCATAGCAGATGTGGATGCAACCTGTTCCGCCTCATCAAAAAGACTAAGCTGGCCAACGAGATCATTACACTTTTCACTGGATGTTCCAAAGAGCTTCCTGGTCAGATAAGCAACCTGTTCCTGAAGATTCGCTGTAGCGGCATTGCTGGCACTCAGCATCTCTTTCAGCGATACAATGATTTCGCCCTGTTCTGCAATCGTGGTATTCAGTTGTCTGATGGTATCCTTGTATTCCATGATCAAGGAATCTTTTGCACTGTTCGCCACTGTCTTCTGCTCCTTTTCTGCTTCTGTTGTAATGCTTTTATTATACCACTAAAAGCATTACAACAGAAGCAGAAAACTCAGTATTTATGCGGTTTTAAAGGACTTGTGGGGCGCTGAAGTGTTATCCTCACAATGGTTCGCTTACAGGTACGTTATCCACGTTTTCCTGAATACGGAATGCCTTTGGCTGTTCGATTTCAAGGCCAGATAACAACCAGTCGAATTGCTGCCAGGTAAGATGCTTTACCTCCATTTGATTCCGTGGCCAACGGAATCGGCCTTCTGCCTCCATCCTTTTATATAGCAGAAGAAATCCTGTTTTCTCCCACATGAGAAGCTTGAATCTGTCACATCTCTTACCACAGAAAAGATAGATGGCGCTTCTTCGTGGATCCATATGCAGCTGGTCTTGAATAATAGCACATAAGCCATCAATTGATTTTCTCATATCGGTCCTGCCGCATACAATGAAAATATCATCTGCAGCAGTGATATCGCCTAGCATGCTAACTCCTTTAAGGCTTTTAACGTCTGGGCAAGCAGGACTGGATCGATTCCATTTGAGATACGAAGACTTACTTTTCCGATTGATAGCTCCATAACTGGTAATGCCAGTGTCTGCGGTGGATAAGAATCCCCGTACATTGGTACAGAAGCCTCAATAACAGAAGCAGGATTTTCATTAAATTCGAGTCTTACCACCTCTTGTTCAGGAACCTCTTTACAGGAACGTCCGGCTGGTGCTGGGATATCATATCCTCCTCTTTGGCGAAGACGTTTCACCCAGTTATAGAATGTACCTGGCTTGATATCATGGTTAAGACACCATTGCTGATCGGATAAGCCGCTTTGCCGGCACTCCATGATAAGTTTGTATTGCTCTTCGGCAGACACTTTTGCTGAAAACATATGTAATCCTCCACAACTATAATGTAGTGAAACGCTTGCATCTATCATTCCTAGCAATCAGGAGTGTAGTAAAACGCTTGCATTTCCTATCTATAATTATGGCGTAGATTTTATTGTTTGGCTATCCGTCGATTTACTTTGCGCTTACAATTTATACCCCATTGACTCATCTCATTTTGCA